>JAKBAL010000035.1 GCA_021809225.1 Pseudomonadota bacterium
CGCCCATGAATGATGCGTAGGTTTAAATTGAAAGCCACCTGATTTGGCAACATTGAAATCGGAATATGGACTGTTTTGCTCGTCCCCGCATCTATTGTTACTCCTCCAATTTCAAATGGCTTTTGTATTTCTTTTTTGTTTATTGTCACGAATTGAATCCCTCATGATTGAGCGAAAATACACCAAATGTATAATTTGAGTTTGCCTTAAAGGCATAAAGAAAAAGTTAATAAATGTTGATTGCAGGTTCTAAGAATTTTCTTATGACTTATTATTAAAAATTAGATAATAAAGTTGACTTTTTAAAGCAGATTTGATAAAGAGAGCATATCTTTTCTTATTATGTGAGGAATCTTATGTCCGAAGTTCTGATTGCTGGCCCTGTGGGACGCATAGAAGCTCGTTACCAACAGGGTAAAAGTCGGAATGCTCCCATTGCTATTGTTCTACACCCTCATCCTGAACATGGGGGAACGATGAACAACAAAATAACTTATGCGCTGTTCCGTGCATTTGTGGAGCAAGGCTTCAGTACCCTTCGTTTAAATTTCAGGGGTGTTGGGCGTTCTGAAGGAAAATTTGATCATGGGGAGGGCGAGCTGAGCGACGCCGCTGCATGTCTGGATTGGCTTCAAGTTCAAAATCCTGAACCTCGCCAATGTTGGGTTGCGGGTTTTTCTTTTGGCGCGTGGATATGTATGCAGCTTCTAATGCGTCGTCCCGAACTTGACGGTTTTATTGCGGTTGCACCGCCTGCCAATCTCTATGATTTCACTTTCCTAGCACCATGCCCTGTCTCTGGAATGATTCTTCAGGGATCTAAGGATGAAATCGTTCCGAAAGACTCTGTGATGAAACTTGCTACAAGGCTTTCAGCCCAGCGGGGCCTTCACATCGACTATCGTGTCATCCCTGAAGCAGGTCACTTCTTTCTCAATGAAACGCCAGACCTTATAACCCACGTGCATCAGTACTTAACGGCAGCGCTTAATCCTGTGCCCAAAGTGGCGAATGGGTAAAGAAAACGAGTGGTATCATCTAATGCCAGTTTACCAAAGCCTTTATACGCGCGAAAAAAACATTAGATGTAGATTGAAATAATTTTGTTCTTCATGCTTACGTGGCATGAAAATGCTTTTGCTCTTGTGTAAAAAGATGCCATAATGTCTAAGCATGTTTTAAATAAAAGTCCTACCAGTCTCGTCTTCGCGAGGCTCTGAAAGAGACGAAGCAATCCAGTCTTTGTTTGAGTTCTGGATTGCCGCGGCCGCTTCGCGGCCTTGCAATGAGGAGTGCTTGTAGGCTATTGCCCTCAGGAGAGAGCGGCGTCTCATCCCTATTGACTTCCCTTCACCACACTTATGATTTACAATCCTTACGGAGCCAAGGCTCCTCAGGATACTGATGTAGATTTCGTCCTATATGACATGTAAAAGATTGTTATTTTATTTAAGGAGTATGTATACAATGTTGAAGTCCATAAAAAGCTGTGCCCTTGTTGTTCCCATGATTTTTTCCCTCTCTTCCCCCCTTTTAGCAATGGAGAGAGAAGAAAATTCCCCAACTGTGGGGTTACGTCTGAGGGGCCTCGCTGTCAAAGGCGCCGAAGTGTTTTACGAAACCCTCACGACAGAAAATGTATCTAAAGTCTTTATATTTGGATGCGAAACGACAGGGGCGGTTGCGGGAGGTTGTCTCGGGTATGTATGCGAGGATAGGGTAAACTTCTTGTTTATTAGGTGGGGTATTCCCATTGGTTCAGCGACTGTTAATAAAAGCGATTTAGGCCTTTTCAGCAAGAATTTCCTCCCTTCTGTTAGCAGCCGTCAAATGGCTTTTAGCAATGGCACCCTATCTGCAGTTTATCCCATTGATCATAGCGCTACTACTTTCGGCGTCATTGCAGGGTCAGGGATAGGAAAAAGAATTGGAAAAAGCATTTTACGGGTTTCAGACGTTGGTCTAGGCCAAACCTTGACGGAGCTGAAACAAATTAAAACGAGTGCAATGAGGCCCATAAGGAGCAAACTCAGCAGTTGCTCGGGGTGGCTTTCAGGAAGGCTCGCGGAGCTTTCAGAGGTGACGAATCCAGATGATTCACCTCCCAGTGCGGCTAGAGAAGCCCGGACGTGGAAAGCGTATATAGGTATGGGCCAAAATTGGGAAAAAGCGAAAAAGTTCGGACGAGTTCTCAAAACGGCTTGTACGACATCAAAAGACTTTGTGGTCCAGTCTGCTCGAAGCCCTGCAGCCAGACGATCGATGTTCACTCTTGCAGGATATACGGTTGGCGAGCTTCTTCAAGGCCCCATGGCCGCTGTCATAGGGACAATGACGGGAGCTTCTGATAACGCGGTAAAGTTTTTTCCTGAAGAATCCGCCAGAATTTTGTGTCGGAAGGCCCCCTATGTTAATCAAGAGGGTTTGGAGGCCGCCTTTAAAACGGGTCGAACAGGCTATTCCGGCGCTTACTACGCGTCTCCCCCAGCGTTTCTTGCATATATGGGGTATTGGTACGGCGAGCAGATTTTTCAAGCAGCGGCGAAACCGGTGTACACCTGGATCGTGGCTCCGGTTTGTCAAAAAGCCGCGCGCTTATGGAACTGGCTGTCTCCGTCTCAGCCGACTAAAGTTGAGTGAACTCCGGCTTTTTAGAATTTTTTAGAAGGGAGCTTTTAATATTTTAAAGGCTCCCATTTTAGAAAATAGGGGATTTCGCTTTTACTCTAGCTAAGGTTGGCGAGTCTCCCTTAAAAAAATCACTAAAAACGCAGGTATCGAGTAATTTCATGATTTCATTACTCATCTAAAAAAAAGGGCGTTGACCCGGACCAAGTTCTTCACGAAAGGACTCAAAAGGCTTTAAATCTTGTTCTCCTTCAAAATTCAAAATAGAAGGAGACCAAGCACGCTGATTGAGTTGGCTGATAAAGTTCAAGGGCTTCACGAATAATTGTATCACGCTTTCGATGGGTTGACTCGCAGATGTAAGACAATTTTTGGGATAAAGTCTTATCAAGATTCACAAGTCCTTAAAATTAAAAAATCAAAAATTTATTAACTAATATTTAACAAAACAACGTCTAATATACTTAGTAACGACTTTAAAATACAAAAAGTAAAAATCATCTTGAGACATTTAGGGAGAAAACAATGAAGTTTATAGGAGCATATTTACTATTTTTAACCACTATACTCGCATCATCGGCTTCTTTTTCAGCACAAGCTCCAGCCTCAAAACCATCCACATCAAAACCACCAGCTCATCATGCACCCGTACAGGCTGATTCAGTCAACTGTCCTCATCCAAGCGCTCTCGCATGGACATGGAAGTCACAGTTCATAGAATCTTATGGACTATCTTACTTTACAGCATCAGCTAAGCACCCTGTCACTGGACAAATAATGAGTGTGCAGGTTCTGACAAAGAAACAGCCATCGTTAACTGGAGTAACAAAGGATAACGCGTCTGGAAAATGTCGTTATTCTGGAGTTACTTTTGATAATGTACCATTTAAAAAACTCGCCCATTGATACGATTGTCTTCCAAGTTATGATTTTTTTCTGAACTTATAAAAGACTCAGTTAGGCGTAAGAAATGAAACTCCATGGACATAGGGCTACGGAGTTTCACAATATTTTTTGATCTGTTCAGATACTGAAGATGGATCAGGATAAGCAGCATCATATTTTATCAAGTAAAAACACCCTAATTTTTTATTTCCAAGAAAAAGTGTCGAAAGACCTAAGTACTTAATAGCAAATAAATTTTGAGGTTCATTTTTTAAGGCTTCTAAAGCATATTTTTGCGTTTCCTCGTAATCTCCATCGACATATGTTGAAAATAATATATTTTCCATTATTTTTTTATCTTTCCAAAACCTATAAATAATTTTATTTAATTTAATGTCATGTATAAAATTTACAGCAATAAAAAGAGAAGAAACAAAAACAACACCAAAAAAACAAGAATACAGACCAATACTCCTACCAATCCATTGAAAAAAAGGAACTTTGATAGGTCTAAGTTCGTGTGTATGGAAAACTGTTAAAGCAAGAACAAATGGAATCAGAAAGAGAGGGAAAGGCTGAATTAAAGGAAATTGGAAAAAAGACTGAGAAATAAAAAAAATGAGGAAAGCTATCGCTTCTGGACATGTTTCTGAAATTTTTTTTAATTTCTGAAAAGGGAAAACAAATGATGAAAGAAAAAGAAATAGGAGAGTACAAACAATGAATCCATCCTCAACAAGAAAACGAAGGGGTTCATTATAGGGTGAAAAAATAAAATACCCCTCATTAAAAGCATTATTAGGAAGATCCTTCATATAAGGTATGGAAGCAAATGCATACCTTCCAAGTCCGACTCCAAGAGGAAAATCAAGGAAAAGGGAGAAAGTGTTGAGGATTAAATGCCACCTTTCAACTGTAGATCCCCATTTATAAGACAGGTCCGTCGGGAAAACTCCTAGGTAATGGAAAACGATCTCAAAAAAGCCTCCCAAAAAGCATGCCCCCAATAAAATGAAAATCAGAGATTTAAGGGACATTTTCTTTGCCCATACAAGATATGCTATGACAAAGATAATGCCTAAAGAGACAGATCGACACTTTGTAAAGTAAATATAAACAATAGAAGATGATATTAACAACAGTATGAAATTATAAAGCCTATCTTTATACTGTGATAAGAATCCCATTTGTAAGGCAACTGAAAAGCCTACGAATTCCGCAGATTTATTTATATTATGAAATGAAGATGCCAGAAAACCATCAAAAAAAATAAAGTTTAAAAAAGCACATGCTATAAAAATTCCGGTAGCTATAAACAAAGGAATGAAAAGATATTTTTTATCAGGAACATTCAGAAACTTGAGGCTAGAACAATAATAGAAAAACATAACCCAAAATAGAATTCGGTCTGTTGACTCTTTTTCAAAAGGACTTACCCTGTGATAAAAGAAATTAAAAAGTGAGACAAAGAGAAGTAAATATAATATGTATTTTTGAAACAAGGTAAGTCTTGGTACAAAAAAAGTATTTCTATAATTAAAAAAAATTAAACTTGCCGATGTGATTAAATATAACAGAAGCCACTTTGACGGTTCCCACCCAGGAAGAAAAGGCAGAACACATAAAGGAAGAAAAACTGACCCTAAAAAAAAGGGTAAAAGTAGTTCGTATCTTTTCCCCAAAAGAAGAAATTCATAAAAGATAGAATTTTGTCTCATATATCCGAATTGTTAAAATCTTTTTGATACTTATGAGGCTATCATGTTTTAATAAATTACGAAACCATTTGTATTATTTCAAATATTTCCTGAATTCCCGCTTTCGCGGGAATGATGATGGGGGAGGGTGCTAAAATATGGCGAAGTTAAGGATTTCGACTCTCAGGAAAAGGTTTGCAAATCCTCCCCCCGCTCAAAGGAGTGGGAGCCCCCGTTGTTCCGGGGAAAGTAAGGGAGAGGTTTCTCAAAGATCTTACGGCTAAAAAACCAAAGGCTTGAGCTTCTAAAGCATCTCCATTCCATCCCTTATCGGAAGCCTTTTGGACTTGGCAGTTAAGACGTTCCTCCATCATTTTAAGAAGAGTCGGGTTGTGAGCACCGCCACCAGCGACGAGCCAGGCGGATGGCTGCGTCGGAAAATACGTGAGTGCTTTTTCTAAGGAAGCTGCTGTAAAGGCTGTTAAGGTCGCTATGCCATCTTCAAAAGGAATGCATTTTACGTCCTCCAAGCAGCCTTTAAATGTGTTCCGATCCAAAGACTTAGGCGGTTTTTGGGTAAAGTAGGAGTGAGACAGCCACCGTGTTAAAAGCGCGTCATTGACTTGGCCAATGGCCGCAATTTTCCCCGCCTCATCCCAAGGAAGGCCCCTGTTTTCACGCACCCAATCATCAATCAATCCATTTCCTGGTCCCGTATCAAAAGCCAGTATTTCATTTTCACCCGTTCCTACCCAGGTCACGTTAGCAACTCCACCGATATTAAGAATGGCGATGGGCTTGGGTAGATTCTTCCCTAATGCATGATGAAAAATAGGAACGAGAGGAGCTCCTTGTCCTCCATGAGCCACATCATTCAAGCGAAATTGGTCGATAACAGGAATACCCGTGAGAGAAGCAAGGAGATGACCATCCCCAATAATGTGGGTTTCGCCTATCTCTCCCTTTTGACGAGGGGGCTTATGAAAAAGGGTTTGCCCATGAAAACCAATGAGATCTACATCAGAAAATTTGATACCGCTTTGTTGTAAAAGCATAAAAACAACATCTGCATGCTGCTCTGTAATAACGCGTTCGAGAGGAATCTCATCAGGACCGGGAGGGCGACCATAGGCTTTAAGAATTTGATTGCGTAACGCTTCAGGATAAGGAACATAATGGGTGGGGCCAAAGGCGCTCACCCTTATTCCGTCTGTTTGAATGAGTGCCGCATCTATCCCATCTGCCGATGTCCCCGACATAAGCCCTAGGGCCCACAAAGGTTTTTTTAAAGAATTTGACATTTTTGAATCCATAACCCTGTTTGTTTTTCTAACAAGCTATTTTGCTGCAGCCTGCTATGAAGAACCTCAAAATCCACCTCATCCAAACTTTGGTCTTGAACTGAACACGAGAATACAACCCGCGTTTTTCCCGTAACGGGATCAATAAGAGACTGAATACATTGGCCGCAAATTTCTTTCATCATACATTGCATAGGAGAATTAAGACTGGCAAGTCCTTTGTGAGTAGGATTGAGGTGAGGCTTTAAAACCGTCTTCCGTGCACAGGCAACAGCCGCCATCATCCGATCTGATCCAATTGCTATTATTCGGTCAATTCCACTTAAAGAAAGGGGGGGTGATGAACTTGCATAGGCTAAAAGCCCTTCAATCACATTGCCTACATAAGCAAAATCTTGTGGACGTTTAGGACTTAGCCCTGGAGAAGATTCACAGCACCAAATCACATGGTCTGATACGGCCTCTATTTCTTCAGCCTTAAATCGATCCTCAGGGGTTTGGTACCCAGCTACATAAATAACGCGGTTATGGTTTTCTTTTAAGGCTCTCCCTATTGAGAAGAGAACAGCATTACCCAATCCTCCACCTATCAAAAGAACGGTTTCACCAATTGGAATTTCGGTCGGTGTTCCCGTGGGTCCCATCAAAACAACACGTTCTCCTGACTTTAGAAATTGGCAAAGACGGGATGATCCCCCTTCTTCCAAAACGATTAAGGATAAAAGTCCCCGTTTTGGATCTGCGTAAGCCCCAGTCAGGGCAAGTCCTTCCATATTTTGAGGACCATAGTTTTGCAGCCTAAAAAACTGACCTGGTTTAAAATTCAGAGCTGCTTGTGGTGCTCTGATGACAACTTCTACAATCGTGGACGTTAAGCGATGAATAGCCTGTACTCGTGGACATAAGAGATCATCAAGTTTCTGGAAAAAATCGGGGGTAGGGCAGGGCACCTGTTTTAAAAGAGCCTTACAAACGTAAGGGCACCCATCCTTGGCGCTGGCCATGGCTTTAACCACATTTCCATGATAGGCGGGGTTAAGATCCCCAAAGAAACTAACTTTCTCTTTTCCCTGATAAGAAATAACAAAGTCGTCTCCCTCAATCTTTAAATGAGAATCCTCTTGTTCTAATACTGTATTGGGGTGAGTCCCCGTTGCAACGAGAAGTGTTTTGCAGGGAAGGGATTGAAATTCTCCCTCAGTCTCAACAAGAAGGCTTTCAATATGTCCATATGAATCTACCTTTACCTCCCGAGGAATGGCATTTTCAAGGAAAACGACCCCTTGCTGAAGGGAAAGGTCCAGCTCTTCCGCATTAAGCCGATAACTGGGAGAATCTTGAAGTCGTTTGCGATAAACAAGTGTAGACGCATTTTCTAAAACACTGTAATCACCCTTTCGAAAAGTATGAGCATGGCTCAAAAACTCTTCCGCGATTTCAGCTTCTTCTTTTGAAAGGGAAGGGTGAAGTCCGCCTAATTCTTCAGTCCGCTTTAAAAATTTTTCTACCTGAAGGGGATAATAAGCAAGGGCTTCTGTCGCTGTGTCAACAGCCGTTAGGCCTCCTCCTACCACAAGAATGGGAAGTCGAATTTGAAGGTTTGCTAAGGAATTTTCTTGGGCAGCTCCCGTTAATTGAAGAGCCATCAAAAAATCTGAAGCAAGTCTTACGCCTCGAGAAAGACCATCGGGAATTTCAAGGATATTTGGTCGCCCTGCCCCTAAACAAAGAGAGATATGATCAAAGCCGAGGGCAAATGCTTGCGGCAGGGTCAATGTCCCTCCGATGCGCACTCCATCATAAAGAGTAAAGGACGACCTCCGCTCTAAAAGCAAGCGAACAAGCTTTAGATAATTTTTATCCCAGCGTGATGTAATACCGTATTCTGTCACGCCCCCAAAGCCTGCTGGCGTTCGCTGACTTAAAGGTTCCTTGAGGCTTGCCCATTCGCGAATCGGTTGGTTTAAAATCTCTTTTTCTAGAGGTTCAATTTTGAGGCCATCAATGCCAACAACCGTGTGACCTTCATTGAGAAGATAATAGGCAAGGGTAAAACCAGCAGGCCCCATGCCAGCGACTAAAACTTTATAACCAGAAGTTTTTTCTGGGTAAGGTCGCTTTAGATTCAGGGGATTCCAGCGAGACAAAAGACTATAAATTTCGAGACCCCAGGGAAGATTTAAAATGCTTTCCAAGGTTTGTGTCTCAATGCTGGGAATATCGACGGCCTCTTGTTTTTGAAAAATGCACCCTTTCATACAATCATTACAAATACGATGACCTGTGGCAGCAACCATCGGATTATCTACCATGATAACGGCGAGAGACCCTAAGACATATCCTTGGGTGCGTAGAGTGTTCATCTCCGATATTTTTTGATCGAGTGGGCATCCTTTGTTGGTTTGAGAGTGGCCTTTCGAACACGAATCTTTGCCCTGAGTGTGGCATAAGATACAATAATGAGCTTGATCCAAAGCTTCCTCAACGGATACGCTAAATTCTTTTCGAGGAATTCGATGAGGGGAAGCTAAAACATGTCCTTTTTTCTCAAGGGGAATTAAAGTCTCAGGATTGATTTTACGCGGTAATTTAAAAAGAATGGAAGGCTTATCTTGATGAAGAGACCAAGCCGCATATTCCTTAGCAACTTCAAGAAATGATGTATTTTTATCCTCAAGGGCTTTAAGAACTTGGCGCGCGAAGGCGAGATCAGAGTAAGGTTCACTCATTAACAAGGAAAGATCTTGCTTGAGTTGCGCCCCATTGAATTGTTGAGCGTCTTCTTTTGAAAAAGCTTTCGCAGCGATGCGCTGAACAAAGATTCGTTTACAACGATAAAGAGGTGCCAACGCATAAGTTTGGGATTGAAGATTTGAAAGCTCTTTTTCAATACAGAATAGACGGCTGATAAAATCTTCCACATAAGGACTTAGATCTAAAAGAAGAGCACTTTCTTCAAAGGAGGAGGGGAGGGTGAGTCGCGCCCGGCTTAATCGAAAAGCAAGAGATTCGTCACATTCCTTAAGATGGTTAAGAAAAGTCTGATCAAGACGCAATAATCCTTTTGAGGTATGTAAATCTTCAAAAGTGAAATCAAGAGATAAAAATGTCATGATCTGTTCAATCAAAATAGAATTGGGAGTTGCAAAATTTAAAGACTGGATTGCTTCGTAGCTCACGCTCCTCGCAATGACGAGGTGGGGGAATCGTCATTGCGAGGCTGCAAAGCAGCCGCAGCAATCCAGAAAAACCTTATTTTCACTCATGGCAAATATATTTTTAAAAAATTTCAAAGTTTATTATTTATAATTTTATTATGATCAAAGATCAATGAGTTTAATGTAACTACTTACCTCTCCCCACACGGGGTGTCATGTATGGACCTGAGTGGGTAAGTAGTTACAGTTTAATATTTATTCTTTAGAAAGAGAAAGAAGATCTGTCTCCACAGTTTCATTTGTATTTATGTGACGCAAGACAATTCCAATGCGCGACCCACTTCTAGCTTCATCAACAAATCCTCCTAAAGCCCTGAGCATATTGATGACCTCGCCCATTTCTCCAGAAAAACTCAGGTTGTGAATCTGACAAAAAACATCCCATGGGCCACCTCCAATTTGAATCGCTGTTGTTGGTCTTGCTTGATCCCCTTTCTTTTTAACAGTTTCAAGGGTATAACCGCCATCAAGAAGAACTTTTTGAATATCCTCTACATGGAAACGGCGTAATTTTTTGGATCCATTCTTATGTGGGTTATGAATGACAGATTTAATATTTCCTTTCGGAGTTAAGAGTTCTTTCTCACCTAAAGCTTGAGTATTTTTACTTTTTTCAGAAATAGTTGAAGATGGAACTTTATTAGCCTTTTGTTGTTTTACTTTATCTTTTTCTCTTTGCCGCAGTTCTTTTTTAGCGGGAGACCGAAAATTCTTTTTAGGGTTTTCCTTTTTTTATCCAGTCCTCATAAACCAAGATTCAAAAGTTTCGCCCTGACTTCCCCTAGTCGGAAAAGTTTTGCCTACTGAAGGGATAGTAGAGGTTTCTTTCCTTGGGGAATTAGACTTATTTTCTTGATTTTGTTTTTGCTGTTTTTCAATTTGTAATTTTTTCTTTTGACGTAACTTTTGTTTTTTTTTTCTTATTTTTTTTATGCGGTT
>JAKBAL010000036.1 GCA_021809225.1 Pseudomonadota bacterium
TCTTTTTCCTGGAGGGTAAGCTCATGCCAGAATCCCCAGCTTCAAAATCTTTTTTTCGTATTTTAAAATCCTTTTCCTTGAGCGAACTTTGGGTGGGACTCTTTTTAACTCTCAAATATATGTTTTTTAAAAAGAGAGTTACGCTTGCCTATCCTTATGAAAAAGGACAGCTCTCACCTCGTTTTCGGGGGGAACATGTTTTGAGACGCTATCCAAATGGAGAAGAAAGATGCATTGCTTGTAAGCTTTGTGAAGCTGTTTGTCCTGCTCAAGCTATTACCATTGAAGCGGAAGAGCGCGAAGACGGGAGCCGTCGGGCAACACGCTATGATATTGATATGACTAAATGCATTTATTGCGGACTCTGTGAAGAATCTTGTCCCGTGGATGCGATTGTTGAAGGACCGAATTTCGAATTTTCAGTTGAAACGCGAGAAGAGCTTTTTTATGACAAAGAAAAATTACTGGATAATGGAGATCGATGGGAAGTTGAAATTGCAGCCCGCCTTGAGCGAGATGCGTTGTATCGATAGGGGTGAGACATGATACGAAATTATAATAGACTCAAAATTGAGGAGCTTGCAAAATATTCTGGATTGCTTCGCTACGCTCGCAAAGACGACCTCTCTAGCCGTCATTGCGAGGCTCCGAAGGAGCCGAAGCAATCCAGTATTTTAACTATCTTAGGATTTTCCTATGAGTAATGTTGCAGCCATTTCATTTTATGTTCTTTCGGGGATCCTTTTAACATCGGCTATGATGGTTGTCACTTGCCGCAATACAGTTCATGGGGTTTTATTTCTGATCTTGGCCTTTGTTAATGCGGCGGGGCTTTTTCTTTTGGCTCATGCTGAATTTTTAGCGATGATACTGATTGTTGTTTATGTGGGGGCTGTTGCTGTGCTCTTTCTCTTTGTTGTGATGATGCTTAATGTGGAACTCGGGCAACTGCGAGAATCACTTAGGAGCTATTTCCTCATAGGAAGCCTTGTGGGAGGCGTTTTAGGTATTGAGCTATTGGTAATGGTGTGTATCTGGAGTATCTCTCCAGAAGCCATTGATTTAACTTCAGCCCCCATTAACTTTTACGGTGGCATGTCAAATACGCAAGCTTTGGGGAATTTGCTCTACACTCATTATGTCCTTATCTTTCAAGGTGTAGGACTTATTTTGCTCATCTCTATGATTGGTGCTATTGTTCTGACCTTGCGCCATCGAGAAGGGGTGAAGAAACAAAATCTTGGAGATCAGATAGCGCGTCAAGCAAATGAGAGTGTCCGACTTGTGGATATTCCGAGTGGATCAGGGATTTAGGGGGGGACAGCATGATAGGTAAGTTTTTCTGGATTGCTTCGGCTCTTGCAGAGCCTCGCAATGACGGGGCATGTGAATCTATTAAAATCAACACGTTAACTTTAAGTTCATTAAGAGGAGTGCAAGCGACAAAGCATTACAGACCTCAGAGGACGCAACATGACAATTAGCCTCGATCATTACCTTATTGTAGCGGCCCTTCTTTTTACGATTGGAACAGTTGGGATCTTTCTCAATCGCCGAAATGTGATTGTCATTTTAATGTCCATCGAGCTGATGCTTCTTGCAGTTAACATAAACTTTGTCGCTTTTTCTTTGTATCTTGGAGATTTGGTAGGACAAGTTTTTACGCTTTTTGTGTTGACGGTTGCAGCGGCAGAGGCTGCTATTGGGCTTGCTATTCTTGTCGTCTATTTCCGCAATCGAGGCGATATTTATATGGATGACATTGCCATGTTGAAAGGTTAATTATGAGTGTTTTGGCCATCTTAACTGTCTTTTTCCCGTTTGTAGGCTTCCTTTTAGCAGGAGGATTGGGGGAAAAATTAGGGAACCGATTTTGCCAGTTCGTAACTTCTGGTTTGGTTGGGCTTTCGGCGGTATTGGCAGCATTTCTTTTTTTCCAAATGGGACTTAAAGAAGAAACCCTTCTCATTTCCCTTTTTACTTGGATTCACGTGGAGTTTCTGGAAGTCAGTTGGGGGCTTCAGCTTGACAGTCTCAGCTTTGTGATGATGGCCATTGTGACCTTAGTGTCCTTTATTGTTCATGTGTATTCGATTGGATACATGAAAGGAGATTCTAGCATTCCAAGATTTATGGCTTATTTAAGTCTTTTTACCTTCTTCATGTTGACGCTTGTCACGGCTCCTAATTTTCTTCAAATGTTCTTTGGGTGGGAGGGAGTTGGCCTCTGCTCTTATCTTTTGATTGGATATTGGTATGATCGGGAACGTGCGAATGCTGCTGCCATTAAAGCCTTTCTTGTGAATCGTATTGGGGATGTGGGTTTTGTCCTTGGGATTTTAACCCTTTTTATCATTTTCGGAACTCTTGATTTTACGGCGATTTTTGAACTTGTAGAAGAACATCAAAATGATACTTTTACCTTCCTTAGTAGCCAGTACCATGCCCTGACGCTTGTTTCCTTTTTGCTTTTTATTGGAGCCATGGGAAAATCAGCCCAAATTGGGCTTCATACCTGGCTTCCCGACGCTATGGAAGCTCCCACTCCCGTTTCTGCTCTTATCCATGCGGCAACCATGGTGACGGCAGGCGTTTTTATGATCGTACGTATTTCGCCGTTATTAGAATATGCACCTCTTGCCAGAGAGTTCATCACTTTGATTGGGGCAGCAACAGCTCTTATGGCAGCCACTATTGCTTGTGTCCAAAATGATATAAAACGAATCATTGCCTATTCAACGTGTAGCCAGCTTGGATATATGTTTATGGCAGCAGGTCTTTCAGGATACAGTGCTGCCATGTTTCACCTTACGACCCACGCTTTCTTCAAGGCTCTTCTGTTTTTGGGTGCGGGGTCCGTTATTCATGCCATGTCAGATGAATACAATATCCAAAAGATGGGTGGTATTTGGAGGCATGTTCCTGTTACGTATGTTGTGATGTGGATTGGCAGTTTAGCTTTGGCAGGGATTCCGTTTTTTGCAGGGTTTTATTCGAAAGACATGATTATGGAAGTAGATTGGTCTTCTTATTTACGTGTAGGGAAGGTGGCGTTTGTCTTTGGATTTGCTGCTGCTATACTTACAGGACTTTATGCATGGCGTCTTCTTTTGCTGACCTTTCATGGATCGTCGCGAGCTGATGAAGCGGTGATGGGTCATATTCATGAGTCACCTCTTATTATGTTAATACCCCTCGTTGTTTTAGCTGCTGGAGCTCTTTTTTCAGGAAGTGCATTGTATGACGTTTTTGTAGGGGAGAATACTTCCTATTGGGGTTCGGCCATCTTTGTTTTGCCAGAAGATGAAGTCATTACTGCTGCTCATCATGTATCAAGCTGGGTTCACTGGTCGCCGACACTTGCAGCTCTTATTGGAATTGGTCTTGCTTACTTTTTGTATGTGTTCGCAAAAAATTGGCCAGAAAAACTTTCAACTACCTTTAGTGGTACCTATGCTTTTCTTTTCAATAAATGGTATTTTGATGAACTCTACGAATGGCTTTTTGTGAATCCTTCCTTAAAATTAGGGAAAATTTTGTGGGAGGAGGGGGATCAAGAAGCGATCGACGGTCTCGGTCCCAATGGACTTTCCACTTTAGCTGTTACAGGGGGTGGGCTTCTTTGTCGCCTTCAGACAGGATATGTTTACCATTATGCTTTCGCAATGATCATTGGACTTGTGCTGATGATCGGTTGGTATTTTTGGATATAAGTGAGAAAAGGATAAAAAATGGCAACTCTCCCTCTTCTGACTATGACCATTTTCCTCCCTCTTTTGGGAGCCTTGGCGATTTCTTTAAATTGGGGAAATGGAGACGTTGTCAAAGCCAACAATGCGCGCTGGGTTGCCTTATGGACGTCACTTGTGACGTTAGGGTTAGCTTTGATTTTATGGATAAACTTTAACCAGACCTCTTCAGATTTTCAGTTTGAAGATAAGTTTCAATGGATGCCTCTTTTAAATATTGGCTATCATGTGGGAGTGGATGGAATTTCACTTCCCTTTATCCTTCTCTCAGCTCTCCTTATGCCGATTTGTATCCTTATAAGCTGGACCTCAATTCAGGTGAGAGTGGCAGAATATATGATTGCCTTTCTTGTTCTTGAAACCATGCTGATTGGCATATTTTCGGCTCTCGACTTTATTCTTTTTTATGTATTTTTTGAAGGTGTCCTCATTCCCATGTTTCTTATTATTGGCATTTGGGGAGGGGCTCATCGGATTTATGCGGCTTTTAAATTCTTTCTGTATACTTTGTTAGGATCAGTTCTAAGTTTGCTAGCCATTCTTTACATTTATTTTGAAATCGGGGGCAGTGACATTCCCTTAGCCCTAACGACGCCTTTTGCTCCTGAAGTTCAGTTTTGGTTATGGCTTGCTTTTTTTGCGTCCTTTGCTGTTAAAATTCCGATGTGGCCTTTTCATACCTGGTTACCAGATGCTCACGTCGAAGCGCCAACGGCAGGATCCGTTATTTTAGCAGGAGTCCTTTTAAAAACGGGTGGATATGGATTTATAAGGTTTTCTCTTCCTATGTTTCCAGAAGCTTCTGCCTATTTTACACCCATGATATTCACGTTAAGTATCATTGCCATTATTTATACCTCACTCGTGGCATTGGTCCAAAAAGATATGAAAAAATTGATAGCTTATTCCTCTGTTGCCCATATGGGATTTGTAACTTTAGGTATTTTTACGGTTGATGCTCAAGGCGTTCAGGGGGCAGTCACTCAAATGGTTAGTCATGGGTTTGTTTCTGCTGCTCTCTTCTTATGTGTAGGGGTTGTTTATGACCGAATTCATAGCCGTGAAATCGCAGACTATGGGGGGCTGGTACACAATATGCCGCGGTATGCAGCTGTCTTTATGTTCTTCATTTTAGCGTCAGTTGGCCTGCCTGGTACAAGTGGCTTTATTGGAGAATTTCTTGTCCTCTTGGGAGCGTATCAGGTCAGTACGTGGGCGACAACTTTGGCAGCAACGGGGATGGTTTTGAGCGCAGCGTATGCGCTTTGGCTCTATCGACGCGTTGTTTTTGGCGCACTTGTAAAACCAAAACTCAAATCTTTGTCCGACCTTAATTGGCGAGAAAAGCTTGTCTTTGCACCCCTGGTCGCAGGCGTTTTGATTCTTGGCATTTATCCCATGCCTCTTCTGACCATGATGGAAGCCTCTGTTGCAAATGTTATTGATCAATACAACCTTGCCCTTGAGTCAGATACAGGAGGACTAATTGATCCGAATAAGGTCTTGGAAATGGCCTTACATGAGTAGAGGGAGCTAGACATGGTTGGCTTTTATTTGCCTGATTTGAAATTCATCCTGCCTGAAGGGATACTCATTATCTCAGCCTTATTTATTCTGATGGAAGGGGTTTTTCGAAAAAATATCAGTTCCGCCTTATTTCGTCGTTTTAACCATTATGGTATCGTTGCCCTTATAATTGCGCTGATCATTTTGGTTTTTTACCACAAGTTAGGGGAAAAATGGGTAACTTTTGAAGGCCAAATTCTTCAAGATGATTTTATTTTCTTTGCTAAGATCTTAATTCTTATTGGTTCTGCAGCAACGCTTGCAATTTCACTGCCAACCCTGGCGAAAGAACATATCCTATCCTTTGAATATTCCCCTCTCATTGTGCTCGCGACCGTTGGTATGCTTGTGATGGTAGAAGCTAATGATTTTATGGCTCTTTTTGTGGGGCTTGAGATGCAGGGGCTGTCCCTGTATGTTCTTGCAGCTTTAAGTCGAAATCAGTTGTTAGCTTCAGAAGCAGCCCTCAAATATTTTATATTGGGGGCTCTTGCCACCTGTCTTTACCTCTATGGGGCGAGCCTCATCTATGGGTTTTCAGGATCCACGAATTTCGAGGTGATTGCGTCCTTGATTCGTATTGAAAGTACAGAGGGATTATCCATTGGTCTTCTCATTGGCCTTATTTTTATTATGGCGTCTCTTTCCTTTAAAATTTCAACCGTTCCTTTCCATATGTGGACGCCAGATGTGTATCAAGGATGTCCGACTCCTATTACAGCCTTTATTGCTGCAGCGCCTAAGGTAGCGGCGATGGTGGTTTTTTTACGTATTATGGTTAGCCCTTTTTTGCTCCTTTATGGAGAATGGCAATCGCTGGTGGTTTTCATTTCCTTTGCTTCTATGGTTCTGGGAGCCTTTGCGGCCTTGCGGCAAACGGATCTTAAGCGTCTTTTAGCCTATAGTGCTATTGGGCAGATGGGATATGTGCTGATGGGGATTGCAGCAGGTAACGACGAAGGGATCCAGGCTGTTTTTGTTTATTTAACAATTTACCTTATTATGATTATTGGAACCTTTGGGTGTCTTTTGTGTTTACGAGGGAAAGGTTCTGAGGGTGTTAAGAATATCGAAGATCTATCTGGTATTTCTACCCTTCATCCGAAGATGAGTTTTACGCTTTCTGTTTTTATGTTCTCACTGGCTGGTATTCCTCCTCTTGCAGGATTTTTTGCAAAATTATATGTCTTTAAAGCAGCTATATCGGCAGGCCTCTTTGGCCTTGCGGTCGCGGGAGCTCTTTCATCTGTCGTAGCCGCCTACTACTATTTAAAGATTGTAAAGGTTATGTATTTTGACGATGTGCCTGAATCTCCAACAGTTACTTACGGGCAAATTCTTGTTTTGTCACCAGAAACAACAATTGTCTTAAATATATGTGCTGTTATAATTTTATTGTTTTTTATCTTTCCTAACCCAGTGCTTGAGATGGCACAACGTGCTGCCCTAGCCTTACCGATTTAAAGGTTCGTATGGCTTCTTTCTATTTTTTTGATTCCCTTACAAGTACGATGGATGAAGCTCGTGCTCGAGTTCTTGAAGGGATAGAGGATGGATCAGTTATCATTGCCTTACAACAATCCCAGGGACGCGGGCGTCGCGGGCGGGTGTGGGAATCCATCCCAGGTAATTTATATTTTACCTATATTACCTATTTAGGTGTTCCTCTTTCAGAGGCTCCGCAACTTTCCTTGGTGGCTTGTGTAGCGGTGGGAGAAGAATTACGTCTTAATCTCCCTCCCACAAGTGTCTTAACTTACAAATGGCCGAATGACCTTCTTTTGAATAAGAAAAAAGTGGGTGGACTTTTGCTTGAAGCGATTCACATTCCTAATGAAAAAAAAATTGGCTATTTGATTGGGGGAGGAATCAATTTGAAATCTTATCCTCAAGAAACGCGCTATCCGGCAACCTCCTTTGAAAATGAAGGAATGTATTTATGCTTAGAAGAAGTTCTTCATGGGGTTGTTGCTTCCATTCAACATTATATTTCTCTTTGGAGAGGGAGGGGATTTGCTCCCATACAGTCCTTATGGATGAAAGAAGCAGCAAACCTTGAAAAAAAAATTACTGTGGATCTTCAAGGAAAAACGCAGGAAGGTATTTTTAAAGGGATTGATGAGGAAGGGGCCCTTATGTTGGTGTCATCTCAAGGTCTTGTCAAAGTGAATGCGGGCGAAATATTGAGGTGAGGGGATAGAAATAAAAGCTTAAGTTAAGAATTCTTTTGCATTGCATGAATCTATGCGCTTCTTTCAACAAAAAAAACTAATAAAAATAGTTGAAATATCATAAATGAAATATTACATAAATATTAATGTGTATAATTTCAGGAGTGAATATGTTAAGTAAAAATTTTGTACCAAAAACGTGGCTAACTGTTTCAGTTTTAGCTTTGTCTGGAGTTTTGCTGGAATCCATGGTTCAGCCGGTTTGGGCAATGATGGATGAAGAAAAAGAAGAACAGGGGGTTCCTACCACAGTTATTCAAAAAAAAGAGCTAACCCTTACCATTACTAATCTTCCTGAAGAACTAGAAGTCTCTGATCTTTTTAAGGAATTTAAGCCTCGCTTTAAATCTATCCTCAAACATAAACAGGAAAAGGAATTGGTAGAAGGTAAAATTCCTAGAATACAATTCCTTACATCCACAGAAGCCAGAGCCATATTTGAACCATATTTAAAAAAGATGGTCGAAAAAAAACATATATCAAAAGAAAATGAAGAAGAAATTTTCACAGCTACCTATTTTGGTACTCAAAAATCAGTAGAGTCTCAAGAAGTACAAGATAACCTTAAAAAATTTATTCATGCTCTATTTATGGCAGTGTATGCAGAGAAAAATTGGAATTACAATCACGATAAAAAACCTCCCTATTATATTATGCGCTATCTTAGTGTTGAAACAGTAGAAAAATTCATGAGAGAGACTATCAAAGAGAACGATATGTCTTATTATGATTATTATTCAATGAGATTAGAGAAAGAGAAATACAATATTAATCAAGCTATTCTAAATCCAGACCTTTGGAAAGGTGGGGAGCCCAGCAAGGAAAGTCGCTTTTATTCTCCCATATTAGATGATTCCTTAATTACAAAGCTTCATCGGGATGTTGTCAGGATGATGGAGATAACGCAAAAAGGAGATACACTTATTTTTTTTGGAAATACTCCTTACTTATTGGGAAGAGCTTTAGAAATAATTGATAAAAATAAAGAGAGACAAGTTCTTAAATTACCTTTTTCAGGAACTCCGAATCGTATATCTGCAAAGAGTTACGTTACACTTGAACGTGCCAATTATATGCGCCAGTCTATGGCAGATCGTGGGGTATCTCCTGCCAATGAGCAGCTAGATACCGGAACCGTTTATATAGTGGACGTTATTTTTTCAGGTGCAGGCCCTGCATTTGCATTAGAACTTCTTTTAAGGGAATATGATCAAGCTTGCAAGCCACCCCCTCATTTTAAGATTTTGGCTCTTAACAAGCTCTCTTATGATGTACATTTTCAAGATAATAGGCAGTCTGAAATTTTGGAAAGGGGAAGTAAATATATGTATTTTCCTTCAATTAACAAATGTCGGTTTAAGGTTCCTTATGTCGCCTTTCCTGTAGACTATCATAAAAGTTTGGATGGTGAACTTAAAGAGTATCAACGTTACTGGCCAGAATACCCTGCTTATTGCTGGAGTGAAGAGTATGATTATTTATTCGACTATTTCCCAGGATCACTTGTCCAGCCATTTCTTCAACACTTTGATGAGAAGATAAAGGAATTGTCGAATACATAACGAAGAGAAAAGCGAGAAATACAGCAAAGCTTTTCAAAAAATAAGCTTTGAGAAGTAGAGGTTCCACAAGGTTTTTCTGGGTTCACAGGTGCAGTAACCGTCTAAAGAATCTCCCCTACAAAGGATGTTCGTGCTGTCAAAAAATAATTGAAATTGAAATTTCTACTTGATTTTGATAGGAACTCCCTGTAAATAAGAGCTCACCAGTCCCCATCGTCTAGAGGCCTAGGATACTGCCCTTTCACGGCAATGACGCGGGTTCGAATCCCGCTGGGGACGCCATCTCTTCTGCTACACTGCTCTTCTGCTTCTGCTTCATCTTCTCAATTTTAGCTATGAAGGCCTTAAATTCATTAAGAACTTTTCCAACGAGTTTTGATTTTGGAAGTTGGGTGACTTTTTGAGGATTAACATGCTTTCCATTTTGTAAAAGTTCAAAATGCAGATGTGGCCCGGTTGCGGTGCCTGTGGCTCCAACAAACCCGATAACCTGTCCTTGACGAACTTTGCACCCTGCTCTCATGCCTTTTGCATAGCGACTGAGGTGGGCGTAGGCCGTTTTTGTACTTCCGTTGTGGCGAATGCAAATGTAGTTTCCATAGCCACCATACTTGTTACACCTCTCCACCACACCATCTCCTGCCGCCATGATGGGAGTCCCTTTGGGGGCGCCGAAATCAACACCTGTATGCATTTTCGTGTACCCTTTGATGGGGTGTTTTCGATTTCCAAAACCTGAGTTAATGCGCGCTCCATCGATGGGTGTCCGTAGGAGTGCCTTCTGAACGGCTTCTCCTTGAGGGGTGTAGTAACCAGGTACGCCATCTCCAGGCTGGAAGCGATAAATCTCATAAGGCTTGTCGTTGAGAACAAGTTTAGCATATAAGAGTTCTCCGGGACGTTCATGGCCCGAATCCTCATCTTTGTAACTGTCATAAAAGAGTGAAAACCCTGCCCCAGGCTGAATATCTCGTTGAAAGTCCACGTCAAAGCTAAAGGCTTTGATCATGTCATAAAGCATTTTCGGAGACGCGCCTGCTTTTAAAGCATCCGCATACAGGCTAATTTTAATATCTCCATTAACGTCGACATACTCGTGCTTAAGTTCTTTTTTATATTTTGTTGCTTGGAAAAGGCCGCCACCGGTCCGCACTAGCTCGACATCATGGTCAATATCACCCCTCAATCGGAGAAATTTTAAATCATAATGTTCCCCTTCAGTTTGGGAGTCATAGACAATGTAAACCTCTTGGTCGACCTTAAGGTCTTTTGGATTAAAAACCTTTGAAAGAGCAGCAATGGCTTCGTGGGCTTGAGTTGAGGGAATTCCCACCCGGTTTAAAATACTGGCCAGCGTATCTCCCTCTTTAATCGTGAGTGTCTCGTCATAGGGGCCTTCTTCGACCTCTTCCAATTCTTCTTCTGGTTCTTGTTCTAATTGAGCTAACTGG
>JAKBAL010000037.1 GCA_021809225.1 Pseudomonadota bacterium
GCTGGTATCCTGCTCCTCTGTTTATGCTTATTTCTGCTTTCATGGGAAGAGTAAATGACTTTATCCTTACTCAAATGAAAGAACGGTTTGCCATTAGCGTTGGGCTCTCAACATGGAAACGTTGGCGACAATGGTGGAATGAGTTGTTCCCTCTAACCCTCTTTTGGAAGCAAGTTCAAGGCATTATTCCTGTCCTTGAGACGAAGAGATCTTTTCCTCGAGCCTTGTTAGATCTCTTCCAAGGAAAGCTTGAGGACAAAATATCTTCCTTGTTGATCTTTCTTTCACCCCTTACGTGTGCGTTTTTGCAGGCTTTTTAAAGGGGAGAATTTATCCGCAGAGTTTATCACTTTTATCAAAAAATAACATCCCGTACCCTTTCAGCTCAGAAGTCACTTTAACAAAAAGGAGTTCTGAGATGAGTAAAGATACCCTCTCTGATACCCGTCAAGCTCGTTGGGCACGCTTTCGCTCCTCAATTGTGGGTCCTCTTTTATCCGCTCCGCCCAAAAAAGGAGAACTCAAAGCTCTTCTTGAAACTCTTTCTAAGAAGACCTGGAAACATCCGATAACAGATCAGCCTCTTACCTTAAGCTTCTCAACACTTGAACATTGGTTTTACCGAGCAAAAAAAACCCATGATCCTGTTATGGCTCTCCATACAAAGCGCCGTACAGACGCAGCTTTAACACGTAAACTAAGTGCAGGCCTTAAAAAAACACTGCACAGTCAATACCACGACCATCCAAAGTGGAGCTATCAACTTCACGTGGACAACTTAGCAGTCAGGGCTAAAGAGCACTCTGAATTAGGCGTCATGCCCTCTTATAGTACAATTTATCGCTATATGAAGGCTCAGGGGTTACGTAAACAACGTCGACTTACACATCGTCCTACAAAAGGAGCTCTCCTTGCACAAGAACGGTTAGAGCATCGTGAGGTGCGGAGCTTTGAAATGGAATATGTCCATAGTTTATGGCACTTAGACTTTCATCATACCTCTCGAAAAATTCTGACAAAGGACGGAAAATGGATCAAGCCATTATTGCTTGCTATAGGAGATGATCACTCTCGTCTTGTGTGTCATGCTCAATGGTATTTAGACGAAACCACAGAGTCTTTAGTGCATGGTTTTATGCAAGCTTTGCAAAAACGTGGACTTCCCAGAGCTTTGATGACCGATAATGTGCCTAGGCACATAATCGGTCTTATGTTCCCTTCCTGATTATGTGGCTTTAAGGGGATCCTGCCTTATTTTATTGGGAGGAGCACGAGATTTTAGCAACATAATATTCACAGAGATTCGAGCCATTTTAGCAAGGAAGAATCGTCTCTCCATATTGGTTTTCGGGGGGATTCCTCCGAAATAATAGAAGATGGGTCACAAATTTTGAGTGCCTCTTCTTTCATACGAATGGTAATCTCAGCATAGCGATTTGTAGTTTCCAAACTGACATGACCAAGCCACGCACGTATAACATTGATCTCTACCCCAGCTTCTAGAAGGTGAACGGCCGTGGTATGACGAAAAATATGAGGGGAGATTTTTAATGGCGTTGTATCATGCCTCTTTTTTACTATATGTTGTGTATGATGACGTACTATCTTATAGATGCCAAAACGCGTCAGGGCTTGTCCGTTGCGAGACGTAAACACTGGGCAATTTGGCGTACCCGCAGATTTTTTTTCTTCATGTAACAATTGCTTGAGTAAAGAAACGGTCTTAGTCCAAAGAGGGCAAACTCGCCATTTATCGCCCTTTCCGTGTAAGTGAACCCGGAATTGATTATCCAATTCTAAATTGCTTATCTGAAGATCTGCAACTTCTTGTACGCGTGCTCCCGTATTATAGAGAAAAAGCAAGAGGGTATGATCACGCAATGCAAAACGTCCCTTTGTTGGAAGAGAAGAAAAGAGAGATTCTATTTCCTCGCGTTCCAGGAAGGCGGTTTCTGAAGGAGCAACGCGTTTTGTCGGAATGGCCCCTACACGTTCTGCTTCCATCAGCATTTCAGGCGCACGAAGAGCCATATATTTAAAGAAGGTATGCAAAACAGCTAATCGTTGATTACGTGTTCGACCATGATTTCCCCTGCTTTCTTCAAGAAATTTAAGAAAACGCAACACACTATCAAATGTTAATTCTGACAGAGAAAGCCGTGTTATTGAATGATGCGTTTCCTTAACAACAAATGATAAATACAAACGTATAACATCTCGATAACTTTTAATGGACGTCTGACGGAGGTTCCTTTGAACTTTAAGATGATCTTCAAAGAACGAATGAAGGATAGGCCCTAAAGTTAAATTAGTCATAGTGGTGGTTCTCCTTAAGTGAAAGAGGGATAAATTGTTCAAATCGTTGGTTGGCTTCTTTTAAAAGGTCTTCTGTAATTGTGAGGTAGATTGCCGTTGATGAAGGATTTACATGACCCAGAAAAGTCGACAAATGAAAGAGGCGCTGAGCTGGTTTAATGCCTGCCCGATACCATCTCAACAATGCACCAACTGCAAAAGAATGTCTCAAATCATGTAAACGAGGGGGTGAAACTCCTGGGGGTATTGTCAGGTTAAGATGGGGAATAAGATGGCGAAAAACTCGACTTATTGAACGAGGACCAATGGGGTTTCCGTGACGGAAAGAAAATACAGGGCTGTCTGGCTTCCATACACCATAGTGTTCCTCGTGATGTCGAAGATAGCTTTGGAGATGTTGAGCTATCTTTGGACCAAAAGGAACCAGGCGATTCTTTGAGAATTTCGCCAGCCGAATTACCAATAAGTTGCGATCAAAATCAATATCAGCTCTTTGTAAATGGGACACCTCGCTCACCCTTAGGCCTAATCCATAGAGTAACGCAAAGATTGTAAAATAAGCCTTTCCTCGCTGAGTCGCAAAATTGTTATCTGGAAGCTGAGAAGCCATTAAAAGAAGTTGCTGGGCTTGCACACGATTAAATAAGAATGGAACCCGTGGTGCTGTCGCACGCTTTGAGTGCGCAAGGACGGGAGACTTTTGACAGATCTCTTGCATAACTAACCATTTAAAGAAGTTATTGATGACTCCTAAGAGATGGTTGTAACTTCGGGGTCGATAACGTGGTCGCGATGCTAAAAACTTCTCGATAAATTCTGGGGTTACGTCTTTTATATTAAAGATTTCTTCCTTTAGAAAATAAACATCTAATAGACGCAAGGCGCTTTCTTCTGTTTCAAACTTGCACCCAAGTGCTTGTTTATACGTAATAAATTTTTCCATTTCTTCTGCTAAGAAGCTTTGAAATTCTTTCCATTTCTTATTCATAGGACGTCCTCCCCGTCTCCTAGGGCTACTTCTCGAAGAGATTCTAATGAGACTTTCGTATAAATCTGAGTCGAGGAAGGCGAGCGATGCCCCACATAGTCTCCTATCGTTTTAAACGGTAGGTCTGCTTCTACGAGACGTTGAACACAGGTATGACGTAAGGTATGGGCTCCTGCACGTGCGACTTTAACACCAGCCTTACGCAGATAGCGGGATACCCTGTTGGAAATGGCATGACAATCTAAAGGACTATGGGGGGCAACAGCCCGGCAGAAAACGCTACGATGAGATACAGGGGGTCGCGCTTTCTGGAGATAGGTGAGAATGGCTTCTCCAATGATCGGAGTTAGAGGGTATGTAGTGGAATCTCCTGCCTTACGCTCAGGAATGCGTATACGTTCTCGTTTCCAATCAATATCATCTAATGTTAGTGCAGCAACTTCTCCTCCCCTTAAACCATAAGTCACTAACAGAAGAAGAATGGCATAGTCTCTCTTGCCTATAGGGGAGCGGCGATCCACCACCTCAAACATCAGCCGGACATCATTCCAAGAAATAGATCGTGGAATATCGGAGAGGGCATATTTACGGGGTTTTTCGATATGCAGACTAAGATCTGTGGAAATGATTCTTTCTCGGTATAAATACCGTAGAAAAATACGCAACGATGCACAAAGACTTGTGACAGTGTTTTTACTTAAGAAACGCCCCTTATCCATTACAAATGCACTTAAAACAACAGGGGAAAGTTCTCTAATATGATCTAACTTAATCTTGGTAAGATACTCCTGAAAAAGGCGAAGATAATGTTGATAATGGCGGATTGAACCTGGGCGTAATCCTTTTTCTTCTTGTAAATAATGAAAAAATCCCGGTGCACATTCAAGAAAAGGTAGATTGGTGCGTGTTCGTCCTTTTCCATGATAATCTGGCATGATCAAACAAAGAAAGTGTTGAATGGGACCACGTACTTCCTTCTCAACCTCTTTCCGGGCATCTTTACTTTTACGGTTCTGTCCCCGTCCTCGTCCCCAGTCGCTTACAAATCTATCAACGTAGGAGGGTAGATCGTCCAATGTTTGAGCTCCTTGACTTCTGGCGAATTCACCAAAACGCATTAAAAGCGGAACTCGTCTGATCACAGTGCGAGCTGTATAACCTTGCTTATGAAGCCAGGTGACATATTGTTCGATGGGGGCCCCGAGCCAAGAATCTTGAATGCGATCGATCGTATCGGGCTTAATAAAATAATGCTCTAACATGTTAATCTCCTTTCTGTTGAGAACAGCAAGAAATTAGCAGATTTTTTCTTTTTATTATGTGTCCGTGAATTGCTATAGCATCTTGTTTCTGTTGAAGATTTAAATCTTAAAGCCACATAATCAGGAAGGGAACATAAGACCGATAATGGAGCCGCCATGATATCGGCGGAGTTTACTCAAGGATTAGAGCGTCTTGGAATATTGCATCAGCCCACGCTATCTTACTCACCATATCAAAATGGGAAGCAGGAAGTTCTCTGGGGGCAGGTAGAAGGTCGTCTGATGGCCATGTTAGAAGGAGAGAGTGATCTCTCTCTTTCTCTTCTCAATGAAGCAACCATTGCTTGGGTGGAGTTTGAGTATCATCGGAAGGTTCATTCTGAGATTTTAACAACCCCCTTGGAGCGTTTTTTACAGGGAAAAAGCGTAGGACGCCCTTGCCCTGATAAGATAGAACTTCAGCAAGCTTTCTGTGCTCAAGTGAAACGAAAACAGCGTCACTCTGATGGCACCTTTACTCTTGAAGGACGTCGCTTTGAAGTGCCTTCTCAATATCGCCACTTCGATGTCTTGCATATCCGTTATAGGCGGTGGGATTTAAGCCAAGTCATGCTTGTTGATCCTCAGAGGAATGTCTGTCTTGCCCCTGTGTATCCCCAGGATAAATCGGCGAATGCATCAGGGAAAAGACGTTCATTAGCTCCTCGAGCAACTTCCACATCTACCAAACCACAAACATCCTTTCCAACGCCTCAATCTTCCTTACCTTCTCAAGGAATAGCCCCACTTCTTAAAAAGCTTATGGCGGATTATGCAGCAACAGGACTCCCTCCTGCTTATCTCCCTCAAAAAAAAGGTAAAAACTCATGAATACCAAATTGCTGGCTCTTTATGGGCTTAAATATAATCCTTTTACTCCCGATGTGCCAACGGAAGCCTTACACATCTATCCTAAACTTGAAAACTTTTATTGGCGTATTGAACATGGATTAATTGGAGAAGGTGGGTTTGCGCTTCTCTCTGGGGATCCAGGGACAGGAAAGAGTGTGGCTCTTAGAGTTTTATCGGAAAGACTAAATCACATTCGTGATGTTCAGGTAGGAGTTTTAACGCATTCTTCAGCAAGATTATCTGACTTTTATCGAGAACTCGGAGATATCTTTGGAGTTCCTCTTACGGCTCATAATCGTTGGCATGGGTTTAAGAACCTTCGAGAACGTTGGCTTGCTCATGTTAAAAGTACGCTTCTCAGGCCTGTATTATTTATTGATGAAGCTCAAGAAATGCCGGCGTGTGTCTTAAACGAACTTAGATTATTAACCAGTGTACACTTTGACTCTCAGTTACTTTTAAGTGTGATCCTTGCAGGGGATCAACGTCTTACAAATAAACTTCGTCATGATGATTTAATACTCCTCGGGAGTCGCATTCGGGTTCGCTTTCATCTGGAGTATGTCATTCCTGAGCAATTAATGCAGAGTCTTGAGCATTTACTCGCCTATGCTGGGAATCCCCGTTTAATGAGCCAGGAGCTCATGCAGACTTTATGTGACCATGCCATGGGGAATTATCGAGCCTTGTGTACTATGGCGGGAGAGCTTCTTGCGACAGCAGCACAACAAGAAAAAACGCAACTGGATGAAAAGCTGTATCTTGAATGCTTTGCCGTTCCTGCAAGCCCTCTTAAACGAAAACCTACTCCAACTCCTTCAAAAGGAGGGGTGCATGGATAAGCCTGTTCTCATTATTGAAATGCCTTCTCACTTAAGCACAGAAGCCATTGTAGAAATCCATGACTTCTTGCATGGTCTTATCCAGTCCTTTGAGACTCACTATTGTTATCAACTTCGAGAGCATTATAAAACTCTCACTCTTGATGACGATATCGACGACTTATTTTAATCCTGTAAAACGCTGACAAGCCTTGCCGCAAACGCAATCCTGTAACGGCTTCAACAACCTTCAAAACTGGACCATCGATTATCATGCAAAACTAACCGCTAATTAATGTGATCAGGCTCATGGATGCGTTTGAACTTGAAACACCTCGTGATCGTGAAGGAAGCTTTGAACCTCAAATTGTTAAGAAGCGGCAAACCGTTTTAAATGCTTCTTTAGGTGCGCCAGGATAAGCCTGGTGTTTTCAGCGGGTGAAATTCCCGCCCTGGAAAGAGTGAAGCCCGCTCACCAGGAATCGAGTCTTGGGCATATGGAGGAAACGACATGAGCTAAGCGTAGATACCGTCTTACATGTCAAGCTCTTTTTAGAGAAAGAGTAAAAGGTTTTTCAGTTTTTAAAACACCAAAAATGATATGCAGAAGCTTACGCATGATCGCTGCAATAATGGTCATGGAATGCTTTCCTTTCGCAGAAAGATGAGCAGAAAATTCTTTCAAAAGAGGATTATGATTTTTGGCAACAATAGCAGGCATATAAAGAGCTTTTCTAAGCTGAGGACTCCCGACTTTCGATAAAACTCCTTTTCCTCTCAAAGAGGTCCCTGACTGCCGTACATATGGGGTAAGACCTGCAAAAGCAGCAACTTCTTTTGCATTCTTAAAATTCTTAATGTTGGGAAGTTCAGAGAGAATAGCAACAGCTGTTTTATCTTTGACACCAGGAATTGTTTTGAGGAGATCAACTTGAGTCTTCAATTCTTTATTATTCTGCAGAAGTTCATGTATTTTACATTCTACATCTTTCTCTTTTATTTTTACAGACAATAAAAGATCTTTCCATATTTCTGAAACAGGAGTTGTCTTCTTTTCTATTTTTTCAAGTCTATTTGAAAGCCTTACACGGTCTTCCTGAAGGCTTTGGAGACAACGATAAAGTTCCTTGAGTTGCTGCTCCGCCGGAGAAAGAGGAGCCCATAAAAGAGGACGTTGCGCTTTGCAAAATCTAGCAATAATTCGAGAGTCAACTTTATCTGTTTTAGTCCGAACTCCTTCACTTCTAGCATAAGCCTTGATTCTTGCTGGATTTACTATACTGATTTTGTAGCCTTTTTCATGCATAAAAAAAGCAAGAGGCTCTCCATAACAACCAGTGGCCTCCATACAACAATGTGCCTCTTTTATACCTAAATCTTCAAGCCATTTTTTTAATTGCTCAAAGCCCTCCTTGGTATTCGCAAAAAATCTATGCCGTTGATTACCATCCTTTAAAAGAACAGTTGCATCAAATTTCTTTTTAGAAATATCTATACCTACGATATACTTATCCATTATTTTTTTCCTTGCAATATAAAAATTCATTAAAGTTCAGGTCACTCTTGTACATACAGGATCTATCTGCTCATTAAAGATGTCCTAAGATACCGTCCGACCTAATGAACTTACGGAGAAAGGGCCCTTTTCTACGCTCCAGGCTCTAGGGCCAAAGACAGAGACCAGGGTCACCTTTCCCCCCTCAGCACCCTAAGCTTAAAAGGTGCAAAGATTATTTCCAAGATACAAGACAGAGCGACACTTAGGCCGTAAGCGCAAGCTGAAGCGATTGAGCTCCGTAAAGCATATTAATTCGAGGGCCGACAAGTTCTAAAGTTTGGAAGGCTACAGTAGGCAACCGCTACAAGGGCAAAGGTTGCTGGAGACCTCGACGGAGTCTGAGAACATGGCATGAGTGGAAAAGGAAACACCGAGGAACCTGGGATATCCTGATGGGTCTTCCCCCTCTCGGAGGGAAGTATTAGCCGACAAGTCTAAAAAGCGAGGGAGCTGAAACATCTATCAGGAAGTCAGATGGGTCGTAGTTACCAAAGAAGGGGGGTAATGCCCCTGGAGGGAAGGACCCTGGGTAAAATTGATCTAGGAAAGGAAACGTTGTATGGGGCCCTCAGAGACTCCCAACAAAACGGAAACGAAACTGAATAGAATAAGATGGTTATCGAGTCAGAATCCAAAGAGGGAGTTTCATAATCTGATACACCTCTTTAACGAAGACTCATTACGAGAATGCTTCAATGAGCTGGATGGAAAGAAGGCCGTTGAAGTAGATGGCATAGATAAGGAAACGTACAGAGTGAATCTGGACGAGAATCTAACGATCCTCGTTGCCAAGATGAAACGCATGGCCTACCGGCCGGGACCAGTACGTCAAGTCATGATCCCCAAAGCTGGTACAAAGGCGATGCGTCCGCTTGGGATATGCATGGTGACTTCATAATGCACCTCTTGCAGTTGCTATTGGGGATTTTGAGCGGGAAATCCTAATTTTAGTTGAACCTTCGACTCTACTTTTTAACTCAGCCTCTTTTTCTGGGTCAAGGGGTAACCATATTTTTGAGCCAATGCGACGAGAGCTAACCAACCCTCGTTCAATCCAGTATCTAACAACATAATGGCTAACATTAAATTTTTCCGCGACTTGGTTGATGGAAAGTTCTTCTGGCTTTTGAAGAACGGGGGAAGAGATTTTGTGTTTAAAGCGAATCCAACTAATGCTATGCAATGTAAAAGGATTTCCCTTATTTGTTCTTAACCCCTCTTGTCTAAATTTTTCGACAATTTGCTGGTCTGTCATTGTGCGCGCCAACTCCTTAACCCTGCAAACAATTTCATCTGAATGTTTCCATCTTTCGTTAGCGGGTAAAGGTATAGGCACTTCGAGGACCTCCACTGCCCCTCCTTGCCAACAAATATGTAAGGTAGCTTTATGATCTCCCTTTAATTTTTTGACGGTGATATCCTTTATGAGAAGACGTAAAATTCGTTTGCGATCTTTGGAAGACGTTGACGGGGCATTCCATAGACGCGGAAAATCTTTAGCCAAAGCTAAAAGATTTTCTTTCTGCCCTTTTGTTGTGATCATAATATTTTTCTTTTGATATTCAGCATATTGAGTTTTAACCTGTTGGAGAAGAGCAAGGGCCTCATTCCAATCCTTTTCAAGTGTTGCTGCCACCAGGCGATTCGAAGGATCAACTTCTTCATAGCGCCTCTGAGCCAGCTGAGCATCATATTCTGCTCTCTCAATCTTCATCTGTCATTGCCTTTCGAGAGATTGATTTCTATGCTCAAGCTCTTCAAAAGCTTTAATAGCAATTTCAATTTGCGCAGGGTTTATGATCATTAATACTTTTTGAGAAACGGCCAAATCTATAAGGGTAGCGTTTACGGAGAAACAGTACTTATGGTCTATTCCCTCTCCCTTTTTCCAATTACATTCATAGGTTGGGTAAATTCCTCCATTGCCTTTGTAACGCGTGGAAAGCCTGTGACCACACAAGCCACACATGAGAAGACCTTGTAAAAGAGCCAAACCCTCTCGTGCATTCAAGGGAGTTATATTCCCTTCTTCATTTGTCTGGTTCTGTTTGACAATCTTTTGATTATCAAGATAGTTGTCCCAAGAAATATATCCCTCGTGATGATCTTTTATCATAATAGGCCACGCATCCATAGGAACAGCAACAGTACTTCCGTGTAATTGACCAGTCTCTGATAGCTTTTTTTGGCATCTATGTCGACCATACACATAAACCCCAGCGTACGAAGGATTCTTTAAAACCGTACATGCTCGAGAATGAGTTAATCTTCCCCAAATAAGTTTTCCTTTCCAGATTCCCCCATAAGCCCTCTTAGGAAATTGAATGTTATTCTGGCCAAAATGGTGAACAACTCCGTAGGCACTTCCTTTCTCTTTGAATACATTAAAAAACAACTGCAGGGTATTGCGCACCTGCTCATCGGTGTCAAAACGTATCCGATTTTTTTCATCATAACAAAGGCCAACTGGCAATGGAAACCGCAATTCGCCTTTTTTAGCCTTATTAATTTTACCCCCCTGGAGGCGGGCGCGTATAAAATGGAGTTCTGCAAATGACATGGATCCTTTGAGGCCTTATGTTGCGTAGTTCGTTATGTGTTATCTATTGTTAAATCTCTTTATATTCAACAAAATAATTTTTTTAAAGACAACATAATTTTTACCCTTTGAGGGGCATTTCAAATAGTATCTAGG
>JAKBAL010000038.1 GCA_021809225.1 Pseudomonadota bacterium
TGTCATGGTACCCTCGTTTTTCCTACAAATTCAGCAATTGTTTTCACTGAGAAAAAATATTTTTTAATATTTTTATCCTGTGTTTCAATTTTTATACTGTATTTTTTTTGTAGCGCTATACCAAGTTCTAAAGCATCAATAGAATCAAGGCCAAGACCATCAATAAATAAAGGTTCTTCACTAGAAATATCATCAATGGTAATATCTTCAAGATTTAAGGCCTGGATAATAAGCTCTTTAATCTCTCTTTCTAAATTATTCATATCCTAAATACCTATTGTAATAGTGCTGAATATCACGCATAAGCGCTCTTACACGAAGGGAACGGGGCAAGTCGTTTTGATAGTCAGCTGAGCGAAAAAGATGCCCTGCTTTTAAGTCAAACACTGGACATTTTATTGGAATTTTATACCATTTTTCTCCTTTAATAAGCGTACTCGGATTACATTCCATCGTCAAAGCTTGTATGTCTACTTCAGCAGCAATAGCTAAATTTCCTAAACTTCGATGTAACCTTATAGGCTTATTGGGTATTGATCGTGTCCCTTCTGGAAAAATAATAATATTCTCTCCACGCCTCAATTGTTCTACACAGTCACGGTAAAATTGCTCAGGTGTTAGATCATTACGAATGTAACCTGCTGCACGCACAACGCCACCGAGAAAGGGATTTTTCCACAGTTCACTTTTTACAATACATTGAATATTCTTAAGATGGGCCATAATCACAACAACATCTAACAGACTAGGATGGTTACAAATAATTAACACCCCTTTTAGATCTTGAATTCCCGCCAAATCACTGGTTTTTACCTTTATTACCCCCAATAACTCTAAACTTTTTAAATAGATTTTAAAAGTATAGCGAATCACAAAACGAACTCTGTCATGTCGGTGGCGAAGATCCCTATTCAAGAGGGCAATCAAGGGAAAAAAAGTCAAACAGAGGATAAGTCCTCCAACCCCAATAAGGGAAAACCCCACTGCCGTTCCAAACAAACGCTTTAGGTAATTGCTCTTTTTAGTGAACACGCTCCAAGAGGAAATTTCCTCCAGGTACTGAAATTTTACATCTTTTTGCATCAGCTTTTAAAAATCCCAACAAACACGAAATGTTAGATGAATATTTACTTAATTCTTTTAAACTATATAATTCATTTCTTTCATAAGTCAAATATATACTTTTAGAAGGAAATTCCATAGATTTTTTATCTTTATCCCCCTCGCTGAGGAGAAGAACAAAATAAACTTCTGAGATTTCACTTCCTATCTGTCCTTTATAGGGATGCGGCAACGACCTATCATAATAGATGTATCCCACTGTCTCTTTCTTTTGTTTTTGTAAGGCAAAGGCTTCAACAAGCCCCATTTCAAAACTCAATGCAGCACCTGATAAAGCCACATGATTTTTTCTATTTTTTACCGCAATTGAAAAAAGACCAATAATTGCATTATGCACTGACAAGCTAAAGTCTGTTGGGGATAACATTTCCTTTCTTGCAAGACTGGATAAAAGGTTGACAACGCGCTCCATATCCCCGTGTCGACAAGAAACAACCCACGGAAACTGATCTAGTGTTGCAGGGGAAGAGCTCCGGTATAGCTCTTCCACAACCTTTTGTCCCAAAGATGTCAAACGTCTTCGTATTATCGTAGATAAAGGCTTTTGACTTTGTTCAGGTTCACTTTTCGGCCAAAATCCCGTCTCTTCTCCTATTTTCCAATAACATCGACTTATCTTTACGCAGTGATCTTGTAATTCAAAGCTCATTTTTCATTACAACAGTCCTTACAACCTATTGCATTCACAATATCATTTTCCATTTTCTTTATCCAACTATTATACTTGCGATGAACTTCTCCCGCTTCATAATTTAAATTACATGTATCTATATAATTTATAGAAAAAAAGGACGTATTATAATCAATCTGTACAATCGCTTTATGGGCCCTTTTTTCAAGATGACAGATAAGAGTTCGAGGTGTAGTTGAATCACACCGCCATCCTCGTTTTGCAACAACTTCACAGATACGCCGTCCTATTTCTTGAGAAGACATTTTCTTAGCTTCATAGGGCATAAGATGTTGTTCAACATTGTATATTGGCACATGGTTTGCACATCCTATAAGACTACTTGTAACCACTGCAATAAGGAGCAAACCTATCAAATTTTTCATTCTTCTCTCTCTTGTCTAGTTTATTAAAAACATAATTCTTAAAATTTGGAATGCAGTCTCAATTAAGAGATAAATATTGCAAAACATCTTTCATATGCTATTATTTTCTTTTAAAAATTTAAGTGAAAACCTTGCTTTTATCAATACAAAAAATTAATTCACAAAAAATGCGATTTCTTTTAAATGAATTTAAGGGCGAGCATCATTTTAATTTGTCAGAATTGGATAAAAAACGTCCTTCTTTAGCCACCCGTCGCCTAGTAACTCTCATTCTTACACGTTCTCTTTTAGTAGAAAGTCGGCTCTTTTCCTTACAACAAGCTAAAAAAGTGACCATTCATCGACTCAAATCTGGGAAACCTTTTCTTAAATTCCCTAAAAATAGCAATCAATTAATTCCATCCCTTAGCCTGAGTCATACAGGCCCTTGGATGGCTTGTCTTTTATCAGATAAAAAAACACAGGCAGGTCTAGATATAGAAGACATCACCGTCAATCGACCTTACAAGAAATTATCTGAATATACCTTCTCAAAAAAAGAAAATGAATTTGTTTCGCAAACAGGTCAACTTGGCTTTTACAAGTTATGGACGACGAAAGAAGCCATTGCAAAAAGCAGAGGAAAAGGATTGAGTGACGCCCTTAAAATAGACTTAGGGTTTCAGCTTGCACGCCCTCTCTCTGCAGCTCAAGCAGAGATCAAAACAACAGAAGGAAACTATCATCTCTTTCAGCAAGTCATAGACAACAGCCTTCTTTTTACAATTGCCCATAACAAATGAAAGAAATACTTGTGATTTGTCTAAGAAAAAACCCTCAAATAAGGAAATTCTAAAAGAATATTCCTAAATTTGAGGGTGATTTCAAAAAGCTTCAAAAAAAAGCCTTAAAATTTACCGCAACTTAAGATTGATTGCGGATGTTTTTCCCTTATTGCTTGCCAGCTCAAAGCTGACTTTTTGACCTTCGGCTAAATTGGAAATTCCAGAGCGTTCAAGCTCTGTAATGTGAACGAATACATCACGTGTACCGTCTTCCATTTGAATAAAGCCGTAGCCTTTTGTAGGGTTAAACCATTTTACAGTGCCATTTTTCATCTCAATATCCTTTGATCAGGCGTTAACTAAGTGAGTTTGAAACAAGACGCGTAAAAATTCCACCCAACTCAAAGGTTCACTTCAGATATGGAGGAGGAGCTGGGGTAAGAAGAAGAAGGCATATAGTCTATCTTAGTTTCTTACGCAGAGCACACGATCTCTACGGTTTCTTTCTTTAAAAGAGTTTTAAACTCACTGTCAATATATGGAGTATTTTAAAAAATACAACCCCTAACATCTCCATATGTTAATTTGTTTTCTTTTCTCATTTATTCTTTTATGAGCAAAAAGGCTGCAGCTGTGCAGCCTTTCAAAGGTTTCAACCTGTTCAAAAAGATAAGTTTTGATTCCCTTAAAAAATCTTTAATCCAAGCAAAGAATGAATCCTTCTACAGTTTATATCTATTGCTCAAAACTTATCTCAAAAAAAAATTTGATAATAAGCCTAGGTATCGAAAAAGAAAATGCGCCTTAAAACGTACAATTTTGAGGAGGAATATTTCTTTCCTGTCCTCTTTCTTAAAGGCAAAGTGACAGTAATCTCTTGAGGCGCATTTACCTCTTTATGTAAAAATCTGTTGCAAAAACTCATTTTTGCTGTCAACGTTTTAAACGTTTTAATAAATTAGTCGTGAAATTATCGCTCACCATCATTAACTTTGCAGGTTAGCTAGATACAGATGCTTTTGACAAGTTATTAATTGTGAATTAAATTTTAAGAGAACCATAGATGTCCAAATATATTACTAAAAAATTAGAACTGTTTTTTCTTAACAAAAGTATACCTAGCCAGCAGTTTCATCTAACAATTTTATTTAAAATCTTGACAACATATTATTGTCAATTTGAAAAATACATTTCAGGGTTCTTAGTTTCAATAATAGTTTTTTTTCCATCCACAGGCAAACTGTATTCATTTTTACCCAGCAGAACTTTGAGCCTTGCTTTCTTATTAATACTTTTGTTCCGAGAGTGGCGAATAATAAAACTACCCAAAAAAATTGATTTCTCTTTTTTTAAAAAAAACATCACTTTTATCAGCATATTAATTTTTCTAGGTTTTATCCTTTTTTCTGCAAATCAATCTCAGTACGATTATTTTTTGAATGTTGGAGAATGGCTTAATCATCGCGATCACTACGTTGACGCAAAACTTGTAAAGTTATCTTTATCGATTTTTCCAAGTTTAATTTGTATTTATTTTTTGGCATCAATTGAAAATACTGAGGACATACAAAATTTTTGTGTTGGGTTAATGGCAGGTTTTTTAATATGCGCATTAATTCTTTTGACAAAAATAAGCACTCATTTATTTGTTATAGCAAGCTCTGATTACATGACAAGTCGATCTTTCTATGTGGATAAAGACAAAGCTTTTTCTATTGTAAGTAGCTCTCCGATAATTGCATCAGCCTCTGCTATATTATTTACTTATTTTGAAAAAAGCTTCTCTAAATCAAAATTTAGCTTACGTACAGTAATTTTATTTACTGTATTTATTTTTTGTATATTAAATTTATACTGGCTCAAACAAAGAGCAGACTTTATCATATGTGTAGGATTAATCATATATTATTCTATATGTAAATGCATTGAATCAAAAAAATTCCATACTTTTATGCCATTTATTTTTGCTTTATTTATTGTTATAGCAATTTTTTGCTATTTTAAAAGCTCGCTTCAATCCAGTTATTGGTCTGACTTACTTGAATTACAAAATAGTAGCGGCGTATCAAGTAGATTGGATGCATTTTACGACTGTTTTAATAACTTCGAACCTAGGTTAGAGCAGCTGGGAACCATTTTATTTGGCAATGGTCTAGGGAGTTTTTTTTATTTAAACCCTAACTTACATTATCCCCATAATATCTTATTAGAAGCTTTATATGAAGTTGGTTTATTCTCTTTTTTAATAGTTCTTTTTCTCACACTAGCTTCTATGCTATACGCTCTACGAATCATCGCCAAATCTAAAAGCCTTGCCTTTATATCATGTTCTTTTATCTTTTTCAGCTTTATTATACATAGTTTTAAATCGGACGATTTTTCTTCATTAGGTCAATATTTTTTTCTAATCCTTTTATTGAGTACTTTAAACGAATACAGCAAAAAACAGAAAATTTATAGAGAAAAATAAGAGACAGTTTTAATAAAAAGAGTGACAGAATATACTGACTTCAAATAAAATAAGGAGGCAGTAATGCAAATCAGTTATAAGGATTGCGAAAACTTTAGGCTTGTTAAAAATGGTAGAGAGCAAGAGGCAATCAACGCTATAAATGCTAAGAGTATAGGTTAACATTTATCGAAGGAGAAAGGCGCCAAAGAACTCCCATTGAAACTCAGGCATTGGCATCAAGCTATGGTTTCACAGCGAAAAATTTTTTTGTTTCCCCTAGTCCGAATATATATTATCACCAAGGCACCGCATTAATATTTTTTGGAATGTGCATGAAAATCATTTTTTCTTTCCTTACAATGGTGTTCTTTTTTTCTTTTTTCTCTACAGCCAAAGCGTCAGGAGATCCCTCAGACACAAAATTTGAGTCAGATTTGGAGTCAAGTGGCCCTACTGTATCTTTACTCCTTAGTTCCTCAAAGCCCCATATTTTAGTTGTTGATGATAATGCTTTGTGTCGAAAATGCCTCAGGCAAATTTTCGAGAAAGATTATGAAGTTGTAGAGGCTGAAAATGGTATGCAAGCCGTACAAGCTTGCATAGAATACACTTTTCTTTTTATCACAATGGATTGGGAAATGCCCATCCTCTCTGGACCAGAGGCCATACAGCGCATACGTCAAGAGCTCCGCTTAAACACCCCAATTTTTGCTATTACATCTTGCATTGAACAGCATCATAGAGACATACTTATGGATGCGGGTGCGCAGTGTATCTTTCCAAAACCATTTAATAAAAGGCATTTATCACAAATTATTCAAGTTATTAAGAAACTATAGATTCAACCGACAGACAACAGGGGCATGATCTGAAGACTTTTCAATCCCGCGTATTGTTTTATCAACAAAAGCTTCCTTAAGATGATCAGCAGCTTGAGGAGACAGAAGGAAATGATCAATCCGAAGGCCACAATTATTTTGCCACGCCCCCGCCCGATAATCCCACCATGTATAAAGTTCTTTTTCCAGAGGATGACTCGCTCTTAAGGCATCGGTCATTCCCAAATAAACAAGGGATCGATACTGTTCCCTCTCGGCTGTACTACACAAAATTTGCTCATGCCATTTATGCGGATCGTATACATCTTGATCAGTTGGAGCGATATTAAAATCTCCCCCTAGCACCAAGGCTTCATCATAGGTCAAAAGAGTCTTCACATGAGAATAGAGGTGCCTTAAAAAATTAATTTTATAAATATATTTATCGCTTTCCACAGCCGATCCGTTTGGCACATAAACAGAAGCCACGCGAATGCCATGGGTCACAACTTCAAGATAGCGAGATTGATCATCCTGAAAACCAGGGAGACCTCGCGTAATATCTTCAATCGGAAATTTAGATAATAGGGCAACACCATTATACGTTTTTTGGCCATAAAAAGTAATATTATACTTTAAGTTTTCAATTTCTTCACAAGGGAATTGATCATCAGTGACCTTCGTTTCTTGTAGTAAGACAATATCAGGCCGTGCCTCATTAAGCCAGGCAAGCAAGAGGGGAAGACGTACGCGGAGAGAATTTACATTCCAAGTTGCAAAAATTAACATAACTAAGACATACCTCTTTTGAAAAATTCGTCAAGATAGAAAAATTTAATAAAATATTAAGTAGATTAAATTTAATGTTATTATATATATCAAATTAATATATAAAAGAGAGATAAAATGAAAATACAAATTATAACCACTTTAAAAGAAAGCTTTAAAGATGTGCTTGCTCACAAAACTGAATGGGTAAGAGTTGCTTTTTCTCCTGCTGGACTATGGTTCTTAGGTCTTGTTTTCATGTTCAGCCTACACGTGTGGGTAGGGCACCCTATACTTCCTGAAAATTCTATAGGCAATCAAGCATTAAATATTGAGCAGACCAGAGAAGTTCCTCCTTTAATTATTTTTTCTAATATTGTCTATTACATCATCTACATTATCGCCATTTTTAATCTTTATATTAATGGCTTTCGCTACGCAATTTTTCAAGAAGCTGGGGATCGATGGTTAAATCTACACCTCAATCGACGCTTTTTTACAATGATTCTATATTCACTCCTCATTAGTATTATGGCAGGCCTTTACGCTCTTATTGTAACTGGTATTACCATAGGTATCCACTATTCTGTTGAAAGCCTAATTTTAATTGCTACTGTAGTCACTTTACTTGCAGCTTTCGGATTTTACCTTATTCTTCGTATTAGCCTGGCTTTTCTTTTTATTTCTATTGATCAAGAAAAGCCTATTAATAAAAGCTGGAAGCTTTTAAAAGGAAATGTTTCACGATTATTAGGATTAATTCTCTTAATTTGGATAAGTATTTTCTTAGTAAGCGCAATGGGAATTGTTATCTTAGGTATTTTTGGCTGGATTTTCTATCTCATATCCCCCCCTCTTGCAGGAATCGCACTTCTTTTTATCATACTATTCGCTTTATTCATGTGGCTTCTTAGTTGGGCCGTTGTTTCAAAATCTCTCTCCCTCGTCTATAAGGATTTAAGAGAAAGCACCCTCTAAGTTTACCCTATCCCCTCCCCTTCTAAAGCTCGGTAATCTACTTTTCCAGAGCCCAGGAGGGGAAGTGAGGGAAGGATATGTATACTCCTTATGAGTGATAATTCTGACAATCCCTGAGCTCTCCAATAAGACAGAAGAGCTGCTCTATCCGCCAAACAATAAGTCGTAAATAAAATCAACTTTTCTCCTTTTTTAGGATCAGAACGAGCAATAACAGCGTGATTATATCCCGGCCAAAGACGCCTTATAGCCTCTTCAACAGCCGCAAGAAAAATCATTTCTCCACCCACTTTAGCAAACCGCTTCACTCTGCCTAAAAGACGAACATACCCTTCAGTATCAATGTCAACAATATCTCCTGTATCATACCATCCCTCTACCGGGGGAATAAGTTTCCCAGGATCTGCTGCTAAAAAATATCCTTTCATCACATTCGGCCCTTGAACCCAGAGATGACTTCCCTCAGAAATCCCCTCAACAGTTTCAAAACGTTGAGAGATCCCGGGTAAAAAACGACCCACCGTCCCTGCCTTATAATGCATAGGCGTATTCACACAGAGGACGGGGCCTGTTTCTGTTGTCCCATAACCCTCAAAAAGACGAAGACCAAACTTATCAAACCAAAGATGTTGGGTTTCTTCTTTCAGTTTTTCTGCTCCTGCGAATACGTATCTGAGCGTATGAAAATCGTAAACATGCGCGACACGCCCATACCCATTTAAAAAGGTATCTGTGCCAAACAAAATTGTAGCTCCCATATCATAAACAAGTTCAGCTACAACTCGATAGTGCAGCGGTGAAATATAATGAAAAGTTCGAATTCCGAATAACAAAGGCAAAAGCATCCCTGCAGTTAAGCCAAAAGCATGAAAGAGGGGAAGAACATTTAAAACTCTGTCGTTGTTATTAAAATCAACAACAGACGCGAGTTGTCGACAATTTGCTTGAAGGGCAAGGTGACTTAACACCACACCTTTAGGGATCCCTTCAGAACCTGATGTAAATAATATGACACTCCCATCAGAAGGGTTAGAAACACTTTTATAAGCCTTTTGGGGAACAATCATTCCATAAAATCCCCACATTTTATCCATCAGACGCACTTGTTTAATTTCATTCTCAAGATAATGAATATGAATGTTATGCCGTTTTAAAAGCTCGATAGCTTCTTGAAGACGCATTTTTTCAATAAACAGTCGAGAGGTGATAACGTTCTTAAGTTCTGCCACCTGGCAGGCTATTAAAAGAGCTGACGTTCCGCTTGAGTAATTTAAAAGAGCAGGAACACGGTTAATGGCTTGCAAAGCCCAAAAGCTAATAACAAGACCATGCACATTAGGTAACAAAAGACCCACAGCTTCTTTCTCCACGGTTTTTCGAGCTAACACCCGTGAGAGGGTAAAAATTCTTAAGAAAAGACTCGCATAGGTAAGTATCTTATGACTAACATCTTCTAAAATAAGCGTCCGTGCTCCGTACAATTTTCGACTTTCAAGAAGGGCCGAAAAAAGAGTTTTTTTGAGAGAGCTGGTGGCAAACATCATCGTTACCATCATCGTATAAAGTTGTTCACCTAAGGCCCTACGACGAACTCTCCCCTGCAGAACTGAATTGATAGAAAGCGTTTCAGAAGGAAAGATTGTCAACGTTACTTTAGGAAAGAATTGACGAGGAACGCGTCCTTTGAGTAAAGAGAAAAAGGTATATTGAGCCCCTTCAATATGAATGGGAAGCAGAGAAGCAGCTGCCTTTTCAGCAACCATTCCTGGACCCTCATAAATTTTCATTAGGCTCCCTGTTAGGGTCAGCCGTCCTTCGGGAAAAATCAAGACTCTATGCCCTTTTTTGGCTTCTTTAATGACCTCACGCAAGGCATAAGGATAGCGAGGATCAATCGGCAAAACTCTAGCCAGAACCAAAAAGGGTTTTACCCACCATTTTTTAGCTGTAAAAAGATTAACCGCAAAAATGGGTTTTACAGGCAAAGCGACAGCGATGAATAAAGCATCCAGATAAGACGTATGATTTGCAATTAAAATAACTCTTGTTCCTGCTTTTTCATAATTTTCGAGTCCGCGCACTTCAAAACGAAAAAGGCAGCGTAAAAGCAAATGAAACACATTCCTCAACGCAGAATCAGGAAGAATTCTTATCAAATAAATTGTGATAATTCCTTGCCCCAGTCCTGTTAAAAAAATAAGTACAGGAATGGACACGCCCAAGCTTAGTAAACAAAAAGAGGCAAAGCTGGCAAAAACCATGAATCCTGCATTGATAATATTACAATAAGCAATGATTTGAGAACGCTGATTTGGAGAAACAGTGGTTTGAATAAAGGCATAGAGAGGGACAGTGAAAAGTCCCCCCACAAAGGAAAGCGCAACAATATCTACGGTTAACCTGACTCCTGAAAAAGACGTTAAAAATTCAATAAGAGAGAGCGGCTTTAAGGATAAAGGGGAATCAAAGCTAGAAAAATCAAACAACAGAGGCACCGACAGAAAAGCGAATAAA
>JAKBAL010000039.1 GCA_021809225.1 Pseudomonadota bacterium
ATAAAATAATGCGCAAAAGGAAAAACCCATTGTTTAATTGCACTGATAACCTTAAAATACTTTCCTAAAATACCATTGTGTTCGATTGCTGCTTTTAGATCTATGAGAGCGGCTTGAAGAGTTGGATCTGTAACTTTTATATCTAAGAAATCAGCAGAGTTAATATTTGCAATATATTTGGCTAATACGGTTTCATCATGAAAACTTTGGATACAGTCATAGAGCATAACTATCGCTTCAAGGGCTCCTTCCATCTTTTCAAGAGTTCTTTTAAAGCTCTCTTGCACGTTATACCCTTTTGTTATGTCATGCATTTTATAATTTATCTCTTTAATTTGGCTTTTAATGTTCCAATTCTGAAAATCAAGAGCCACATGAGATTTACCTTTTAGATTTTGAAGATCTGCAATTTTTGTTTTTACGCCATTAATATACTTGTTAAATTCTCCTGAAATTTTCTTTTCAAATATCTCCAAATCCTTTAATTGTTCTTTTGTTTTTTCAATAGTTTTTTTTATCTCTCCAAGCTCAGCTTGATCTGCTTTATATGTATTATACACGTTAGTCATTGCTTGAAGTGTATTAATAACGGGAGGAGCTTTCTCTAAAAAATTTTTAAAGCTTTTGGATGCTTTTTGTTTCTTTTTTAACAGTTCTTCTCCACTGGCCAATTCTTTTATATTGTTTTCCTTCTCTCCTTCAAGCTTCTTAATATCGCGCTCTAATTGGCTATCTATCTCCATCATGTGAAACCATGCTTCAAGATTAATATCTTCATTACCTAAATCCTTAATTCTTATAAATTCTTGTTGGAGTGCCGCTAATTTTTTACTATCCTCTTTTTGAATCTGATAGTCTTCATTAATCCATTGTGTTACTATAGCAATATCGTCTTGCCTTGATAATTCTTTTTGATCGTCTATGATTTTCTTACGGTCATTTTCTTCTTTTTCGATATTAAGCTCGTTAAGAGCGTTTATAGAATTTTTTACTTCTTCAGACAGTTCAGCTGATAAAGCTGCTGAGCTCCCAGACACCGCGAAGCTTTGCCCGATGTTAACACTAGAGCCTATTACTCCTCCTAGCATATTTGCAGTAGGCCCAAAGAGGCCTAACGGTTGGACTAGTGTATTGAGGCACCCAAGAAGCATTTTAAGGACAGATGCTTCTTGAAGTTCTTTCATCTTTTGATTAAGATCTTTTAATTGGCTTTGAGTTTTATTTTTACGGTCTTCAACTTCTCTTAATAATTCATCAATATGTTCATCTAACTTGCTGTTTGCTTTTTTAATTTCAGGTCCTAATTTTTCAATAAAAAAATGCGCTTCATTAATTTTATTGGAAATTGTGTCTTCATATTCTTTTTTAATAAAATCTATCTGTTTCATCTTTTCGAGGTTTTTGATTCCTTCGATAGCTGTTTTGGTTGTATCTAGAAACCCAGAAATGTCTCTAACAACAAGAGGCTCTGATCTAACTTTTAAAGAACGGATTTTGCTTAAAGCAGAAGTATATAAATAGTTAAGTACTTTGATTGGTGAAAGATCTGCCTGCACTTGTCGATTAAGGCCGTCTGCGTAATCTTCTAGCCTTTTAAGAAGTGATTCGTAATAAGGAAGAAAGTTTACTCCTTCTTTTAATGCGAGAAATTGTTCTTCTAGGTGTTTAAACTCTTGAATAAAACTGAACACGCTACTTTTTTTTTTAACTTCAGGGTGGTCCTCAAGCTTCTTTAAAAAGGATTTTAGAAGATCTTTTTGTGCCTGAATCATAATATTATGTTGATATTCAGGTTTCTCTAATTGGTTAATGCTTTCTCTCCAAAAAATCTTATAACCATTGAGAGCTTCGGGAACATTTATAGGATTCTGATGAGAGGGGCTCTCTTGATCACGACTATTCTTATCTACGGGAGAAATTCCCAAACTAAGAGTAGGAAAGCTCTCTAAATTGCAGCTTTGAGATTTATGATGTCTCTGTTCAACCCATTCATTGCAAACAATAAGATAACATTCCCCTACTAAAGTTGCTCGGGCCGAGCGCCCCCATGATCCTGGCAAAGCACCCTCTCCAGCATCTCCACTTTCTCCTTTATATCCATCTTCACCTTTTTTTTGTATGCTTTCATTTTGAGAAATGTCAATTAACAATATATCACCACCTTGACCTTCTTTACCTCCTAGTCCTCCTTTTCCTCCATTTCCTGCCTCTCCTGGAGGAACAGGGTCTTTGCAATAAATTTGCGACAGCCGATGAGCATAATCACTGGCCTCTCCGATTGGGGTGTCCTCTTCACTTACCAACATTAAGTCAGCGTCCTGTCCATCTTTCCCCTTACCCCCCTTGCCGCCGTTTTGACCTTTTCCTCCCTTACCACCGCTAATTTCAATGTTTCCTTTTAAAATATCTAATATTAAATTAACGAATTTCTCTCCAATTCCAAAGAAATGGCCTCCGTTTTTACCAGGATTACCAGGCAAGCCATCTTCTCCATTAGCTCCGTTCCCATCTTTGCCATTTTGTGCTGAGGAAGGTATATGGTCTTCTCCATTTATGCCATTTAAGTTAACATTCCAGGTTCCTGCTGTTGATTGATCATATTTCCAGTTAGGAGAGATCACTGTTACATTTCCACCTGGGATTGTCAGCGCTGCATCTAGCCATATCGTATGAAGGCCATATACACGAATATCTGTACTTCCGCCCATATTGGAAACTATCCCACTCATACTAGGAAAATATCCGTAAACAGAAAAGGTATTACCTTCTGTCTTAGTAAGAGATCCAACAGAATGAATCTTAGACAACTGATCTAGGTGTTTAATGAGGGGGTTCATCCCAGCAACCCAAACCGCAGGAGTGTATTGAACAGTTGTAGCGTTGAGGGTCTTAAAAAAATTTAGGTAATCTCCTCGACTTTTTATAGCGTGTAACTCATGCGTTGTATTTCTTTCAGGAGTATCTATAACATTAAGAGTTTTAACGGTTGAGTTAAGTATTTCGAATAGTTTATCAGATTGTTTTACCTTATCCATTTCTTCTTTACGCTTCTTGTCTAAAAAACTATGCCAGGATTGGGCACTCATTGCGTTAAGGGGTTGTTCTTTTATTATAGAGGCGTAATGGTATTCAATATTCTTTCCCACTCTCTCAACAACTTTTTGCAACTCTTCATTAAAAACAACAGAACATCTGCTGACCTTATGCATGGTTTCAGGGGAAATAACTATCTTAAAAAGAGTGCTATTTTGACCTCTGTTATCAACAAAGTAAGGAGAAATAGACGGTGTACCCGTAATGAGATCAACATACGATTCAGCCTTTTCTTCCTCTGGAGCATCTTGAGAAGAATATCTATCTCCATTCTTCAGTTTTTTGAAAGATTTTATCCTATCTTGAGTCACTAAAGCTTCTACAAGCTTTTTAACAACTTCGGAAAGTCCAAGATCTTTGTCTGTCATTATGTTAGTAAGTTTGTTCTTAAGTTTTTTTAAGGGTTTTTCTGATTTAGTAATAATTAGTGAAGATCCCTTATGTAACTGAGCGATTCCTTCGTCCCCTATAAACGTGTTTAAATCGTTCATTAATTTTACAAAGCCTGCTGATCTTTCACCATACAAAGAAGCGTCTTCAACCACTAATGCAAATCTTATACTACTTGCGGAATCTCCTAATTGTTGCAGGAAAAAAGCTTTGCTAATATCATAGTCAGCTCCCCTAGTGTCCCCTAAACCAGGGGTATCATAATAACATATTTTCTGCTGTTGCTTCCCAAAACCTGGCCATAGCAGTGGCTTAAAGGTTTTTGAAGCTACACCATGCCCAATTTCTGCTATAGGACTTCCTTCTACTTCAACTGCTGCTTCCCCACTGTCTTCATCTTCTTCCTCATTATTTACTATTAATGTTTTTCCAGCTAGGTAGTTTAGAAAAGTACTTTTTCCAGCTCCAGTTCGTCCAAATAAGAGAACTATATTATCCTTACAAGGAATGTCTATATTAGGATCTAGATAATTAGCCGAGATATTCCTCATAAGACCTTCGCAATCATACTGTTGCGTTAAGGTCGAATTTTGCGGAGAAAAATGAGAGACAGCTTTTACATTGTAGCAATTATCACCTATACAAGTACTCATATCTTTCACTTGGGATTCTCCTTTTACTCCCAAACTTTGTGAGGCTCTCAAGAGCAAGTAAATAGGAAGAAACTTGGGCGTAGCAAAAGCTGTTGTAGTTATAAGTGCCAGCTCTCCAAAATTCATTCCTCCCTCTGATTCAGCTGCGGGATCTTCATTAAGGCGAGACGGTATAAGCTTTTGTACATTAATGCTATCAACAATTCCTGCCCCTACAATCATTGTAAGTAACCCCAAACTCTTTAATAGCGAAGGGGTTTCTTCTCCCTCATAAAGATAGGCTGCATAGGACTTTAAATCATGCTTTAAATAAATTTGGTGCATATCATAAATATTCGATGCAAGCGTTGTTTCCCCGTCGATTTGCAAGATAACTCCTTCAGGCTTTCGGGAGACAACTTTACATGAAGAGCTTCTATACTTGAGCACTCTTGCTTGAAACAGAGCATCTAACCTCTGCTCCAAAGCTTCTCGAGTGGAATAGCGTTCTTTGCTATATCCAAATATATATGGGGCCGTAACACACCACTCCCCATTTTTCTTCCAATAAGGCGCATCAGCTTGAGGATCAAAATAAAGAGTTTTCTTGCCCTTTTTCCCTATACCTTCTTCTTTTGTATACTGAAGCTGTCTTTCTTGATCAAAAAGAGATATAGATCTTAAAGAGTCTGGATCAGCATCTTGATTGACAATAAATCGACCTGCTTCTAGCAATCCATTTTGAACATCTGTATCCGAAAAAGGGATCTCTTCAATAAGAGCCCTCCCTGGCTCATTAAATTTTTGGGAATTTCTTATTTCTTTAGCAGGTGTAGGACGCGGAAGTTTGGTCGTAGATCTTCCACTCACCCAATCTATAAAATCATCGAACCTCCCTGCTTCAACTTTTGTAGAACAAGAAAACACAGAAACAGATGCGAGAAGAAGGTATTTATAAAATCTTGAATGTTTCAATTTTTATATTCCTTTTTAATGAAAGTTTATGGAGTAAAAAATAATCTCATTAGGTTTAACATGTTATAAAATATTTTATTGATCTTACATGTGAAATCCTTCCATGAGCGCAACTTAGGTATGAGTAGACGGTAATGACACCCAGTGAGAGAAGCTTGAAATTATGCACCATTTAAATCCAGGTATCGTCCCCCACCATCTTAGAAATAAGAAGAAAAGCAAAATAGAATGAGCAGCCATTTTCATAAACTCTTTGAAGGGTTTTTCAGAAAATTGGAATAACGTCCTTCGATATACAGTACTTAGAAAAATTAGTGTTATGAATGAGAATCTTTCTTGATCGGAAGTAGATTTAGAAATATCTTTCTTTTTCATACCAATTTCCCCTCTCCCGTTGCAACAAACTCTCAGAAAAGTTTAGTTGAATTTAATGTAAGGATTGTCATTATTATCCTAATTCCTTAAGCTGGCTATCAGGCAAAACGCCTTAAACAGCCTTCTAAGGCGTTTTGCCTTAGTTTTTTAATAAGCCTTTTATTTTAATGGTTTATGTGTTATACTAGGCGTTCTAGGGAGTGAGTCATGTATGCAAAAAGGAGAGTTTTCTTTTTTTCTTGAATCCTTAAAGACCATTAATGATATAAAGTTTACACCTAAAGAAATTGATATCATGGCTTGTATTCTTGGAGGACGGGGGAGAAAAGCAACAGGATCTCTTTTAACAATCTCGGAAAAAACAGTTGAAGCTCACATCCGTAATATATCACAAAAATTAGAATGCAATTCCCAAGAAACTATTCGAGAATACCTTGAAAAATCAAATAAATTTGCCGTTATTCGGTCTCGTTATCTAAATCTATTAGCTAACGCCTCATTTGAAAAGCACCTTCAAAAAGTCCATACACTGATAAAGAAGAGTGATCTGGCATGCTTTCTTATTTCTTGGCAAGAAATGCTATCACAAAAATCCTTTACAAATCAACTTGAAAAGCATCTCGCGCTTTCAGGGCTTAAAGTGATTGTTAAAGAAAATAATAAGTATAACTTTACTCCTTTTTCTCACTCCCAAGAAAATAACAATAAAACATATATTTACGTGATGCCTCACACACTTATGGCGTCATTTCCAGAAAAATACAATGAAGTCCTCGAAGAAATTAATGCGCTGACAAAAAAAACGTCACATCCTTCTATCTTACTTCTAGAAAACAATGAAAAACTCCTTAATTTTTATAAAAAAAGTAAATATTTTGAATGTGTTTTTCTTAATGAAGAAGAAAATTATTATTTTCTATTTTTTAATTTGTTACAAAAAATAGTTTCTCCTCCTCTCTTAAACGAAATTATTTCAAGCTTTAAAAAACAATATACACACATTTATGCAACGGCAGAAAAACATTCTTCTCAATCTGGAGAAGTGTCTAGTTCAATATCCAACTCATATATAGGTTCCCTCTCGTCTTTCTTCAGAGGAAGAAAAAAGTGGTTGCCTATCATGATAGCTATTACGTGGTTTGGGGGGCTTATCATTGTCTCCTTACCTTCTTTTAAAGTTGGGGTAGATCACAAAACGGCAGCTACAGAGCTGGCAAGAATTCAACCGGATTTGTGGGTTGCTGCAGAACGTGCTTACATCAGTCGACCCAAACTCCTTACACAAATAGACAATGCGCTTAAGGAGAACCATTCTATTCAAACAGTTGCTTTGATGGGGGTAGGAGGTAGCGGAAAGACAACACTCGCACGCCAGTATGCTCAACAGAAAAACTCTTCTCTTATATGGGAAATTAATGCTGAAACAACAGAAAGCCTGCGCGAGTCATTTGAAAACTTAAGCGTGGCCCTTGCCAAAGCTAAGGAGGACCAAAAGATCCTCCAAGGATTGAAAGAGGTAAAAAATGCTGCAGAAAGAGAAGAAAAATTACTACAATTTGTAAAAAAATGCCTCCTATCTCTCCCAAGTTGGTTTTTAATTTATGACAACGTTGAAAAGATCGAGGAGATTAAAAGCTACTTCCCAGCCAATCCACTGACGTGGGGAAAAGGCAAAGTTATTATTACCACAAGAGATAACACAATGAGTAATAACCCTCTTGTACACCAAATCATTTTAATGCCTGAGTTAACACCTGAACAAAAATTAACACTTTTTCTCAAAATTATGGGCAAAGAGGAAAAATCACAAGATATCCTTTTTATTAAGGAAAAAGAATTCTTACAAGAAATTCCCTCTTTCCCTTTGGATGTTTCTATTGCTGCGTACTATCTAAAAACAACCAATATCCCCTATGAAAAATACCTAAGTCGTTTAAAACAAAGTAACAATGATTTTTACTCTATTCAAAAAAGTATTTTAAGAGACATGGGAGATTATACAGGGACGCGATATGGGATTATTCGTCTATCTTTACAAGATATTATAGAAGCTGCTAAAGATTTCGAAGGACTCTTATTGCTTATTAGCTTGCTAGATTCTCAAGATATCCCCAGAGATTTACTCGATTTTTATAAAGATGAAATGGTTGTTGATAATTTTATTTATCATCTTAAAAAGCACTCTTTTATAACCAACGAAGGGTATTCATCTTCTCTAGGCTCAATTTTTTCGATCCATCGTAGTACACAGGAAATAAGTACCTCATATCTTACAAAAACCCTAAATTTAGAAAAGAATCAGAAATTTATACAAGAAGTTTCAAATATTCTTGAAAATTATATAACTGATGTAATAAAAAAAGAAGACACTTCAAGAATGAAGCTTTTAATAAGTCATTGTGAAAGATTTTTAGCTTTTGATAATCTATTGAATGAAAGCATAAAGGGGACTATAGAAAGTAAATTAGGAGGTATTTACCTATATGTAGGTTATTATAAACAAGCCCAATTACTTCTTGAAAAAAGTCTTTTAAGTTTCAATAACCATGATAGTAAAAACTATAATAAAATTACTTGGACCCTAGAACATTTGGGAGAAGTTTATAATGATATAGGAAATTATGAAAAAGCAAGAGAAGTACTTGAACAAAGTCTCTTAATTTATAATAAGTATTTTCCTGATAAGTATGGTGAGATTGCTCATGCTGTAGAACGCTTAGGGAATGTTTATAATGGTATGGGGAATTACGAGAAAGCCAGAAATCTACTTGAACAAAGCCTCTCAATTTATAAGAAGTATTTTCCTGGGGATCATAATGGAGTGGCTCGTACTTTAGGGCGTTTAGGAAATGTTTATAGGGATTTAGGAGAGTTTGAAAAGGCAAAGGATTGTGATGAACAAAGTCTTGCAATTTATAAAAAGTATTTCCCTGAAAATCAGGTAAGAATTGCTCGGCAACTGTCAGGTTTAGGAAATATTTATAAATACCTAGGGAATTATCAAAAGGCTAAAGAATTTCTTGAGGAAAGCCTTATAATTTATACAAAAGAACTGCCTCTTAACCACATTTACACGACTTGGGCTTTTATATTTTTAGGAAATGTTTATAAAGAACTAGGGGATTACGAGAAAGCTGAAGAATTACTTGAAAAGAACCTTATAATCTGTGAAAATCATTATGGAAAAGATCATATTAAAGTGGGCGAAGTTTTGTGGGAGTTAGGTGAGGTCTACCTTCTGCAAAATGACGTGGAAAAGAGCGAAAGATTTCTTCTCAAATCTTTAGAGATATTCCAAACAAACAACCACCCCGAATGTTATACCTCATTAGAAAGTTTAGGTGATTTATATACAAAAAAATTAATGAATATAAAAAACAAACAAGAGGCTGAACAATTTCAAGCCATTCAAGAACAAGCGACTCATTATTTAAAACAAGCTCTCAAAATTGCAGAGCTTAATTTTCCGCAAAACTCCCCTCATATTCTTCGGCTTCGTTCAAAACTTATGAATTTTGAAGAAAAAACAGGGGGAAAAAAAGATGAAGATATTTTCTGAAGATATGTCTTATACTCAATTAAAATGAAAACTGGGTATTAAGGCGGAGAGTGTTTTCTGAACTGGTGCGTCCAGTGAAGATACTGCGTTGGATGTCAAGGATGATATAACTCCTGCTATCCTTGAAATGCTACTTTTTTCTTTAGAACTCCAAAAATAATATGCAAGAGTTTATGCATCACTGCCACTACAATGACCATTCTGTGGGGGTTAGGGCTGCAAGTGTGAGTCCTTTCTACCCGGAGGAGCTGGAAACGTGACTATGGAAGTCGGACTGAGGACCGTAATGAAAACTACGGAGAATACACCGAACCCTAAGGAAGGCGCGCCAGTTCTCGACCCTACTGTCAACGGTTAAACATTGACCCCAGTTGGAGCCTTCCTTCAAAATATATATCAAGCTGAGAAATAGTCAAAGCCCAATTTTGCAAAGGCGCTGTCCATTTCTCAGCAATTTTCTGAATCGCACAATAAATGAACTTAAAAAGCGCAGATTCACTGGTAAAAGCACCCTTTGTTTTGGCATATTTTCTCACCTGGCGATGAAAGCCCTCAATGGCATTGGTCGTATAAATTAGCTTTCGAATCTCGCCAGAATATTGAAAATAATGGCTCAAATGCTCCCAATTTGATTGCCAAGATTTAATAACCATAGGATATTTTTCGCCCCATTTTTCTTCTAATCTTAAGAGGTTATACTCAGCAGTATCCTTATTAGGAGCTTGATAAACTTCCTTTAAATCTTTCATAAATTCCTTTTGATTTTTGCTGGCAACATATTTCAGGGAATTACGAATTTGATGAACAATACATAACTGGACTTCTGTTTTAGGGAAGACTCCTTTAATCGCTTCAGGAAAGCCGGTAAGTCCATCTGTCAATGGTCATTGAAATTTCCCCCCCTTTGGTCATTTAAAACACCCAACCAAAAATTGGCGCCTTCTGATTCAGCAACATAAAATCCAAGAATTTCCTTGTATCCATCCTGATTAACTCCCAGGATATTATAAACAACCTCCTAAATAACTTCTCAAAAAAGCCAATCTTTCCAAAGCTATAGTGCAAAAGGAGTTGGAATGGTTGAATGAGGATCAACTTGAGAATCTAATTGTTGTTTTTGTACAGATGGGACGAGAGAAAGCCCTAATTTTTCTGCTTGTTTCTTCAGGTTTTTGAGAAGACGCTCTTGGTACTGTCGTTCATAGGCCATCAGCCCGGCTTCAATGTATTCAGTGCCATTTTTTAACATCGTATAAATAAGAACACCGAGTTTACGGGCTGTTGCTGTAATTGCGTGTAGTGAACCAAGGCGAGCCTTCATACGTCTCAAAAATGCTCCCAGCGCAGAGTCGTTTGGATAAAGCGTACTTGCT
>JAKBAL010000040.1 GCA_021809225.1 Pseudomonadota bacterium
TCCCCTTGAACTCTTCAAAAATAACTTCATCCATACGAGAGCCAGTATCAATTAAAGCAGTAGAAATAATCGTGAGAGATCCTCCCTCTTCAATGTTTCTTGCAGCACCAAAAAATCTTTTTGGACGTTGAAGGGCATTAGCATCAACACCACCCGTTAAAACCTTTCCAGAGGAAGGGACAACCGTATTATAAGCTCTAGCTAAACGCGTAATATTATCAAGCAAAATAACAACATCATGTTTAAGCTCAATAAGCCTTTTAGCTTTTTCAATAACCATTTCAGCTACTTGAACATGGCGACTTGCGGGCTCATCGAATGTAGAACTAATAACCTCTCCTTTAACAGAACGGGCCATGTCTGTTACCTCTTCAGGACGCTCATCAATAAGTAAAACCATTAATGTCACTTCAGGATGATTAATAGCTATAGAATGAGCAATATTTTGCATCATAACTGTCTTACCCGAGCGTGGAGGAGCAACAATGAGGGCTCTCTGGCCTTTTCCTATAGGAGCAACAAGGTCAATGACACGTTGTGTAAGGTCTTTGTAAGTAGGATCATCAAGTTCTAAGTTTAATTTTTCATCAGGATATAGAGGCGTTAAGTTGTCGAAATTCATACGATGCTTTATTGCATCAGGTGATTGATTATTAATCGTATTAACCTTTAATAAAGCAAAATATCTCTCACCATCTTTTGGAGCACGTATTTCCCCTTCAACTGTATCTCCCGTCCTTAAGGAAAATTTACGCACTTGACTTGGAGAAACGTAGATATCGTCTGGGCCAGGTAAATAATTCGCTTCAGGAGATCTTAAAAAAGCAAACCCATCTTGTAAAATTTCAACAACCCCGCCCCCAAATATTGTTTCACCCTTTTCAGCCATTCGTTTGAGAATAGCAAACATCATATCTTGTTTACGAAGAGTACTTGCATTATCAATTTCAAGTTCTTCAGCTAAGGTGAGAAGATCAACAGGCGTTTTGGATTTTAAAGTTTTTAAATTCATATATTTCACTGGGATTTGTAAATAAGGATAAAGACATCAATGCCTAGTTTTTTGCAAAATTTCAAGCATAATTTTAAAAAGGTTTCAAAATAGCCAAAAAAACAATAAAGATAGCAAGCAAAAATGGCACTTCATTAAGTAAACACAGCATCTTTTTGGATTTATTTTTCAATAAAAACGGCGTCTCACCACGAGAAAATTCTTTTGCTATTCTTGATAGGTATCCATGATAGGCAGCTAGGCAAAGAACAAGAAAAAATTTCATATGGAACCAAGGGGCACTCCATGAATTGGTGCTAAAAGCAAGAAGAACGCCAAAAGAAAAACTTAGAAGCATGGCGGGAAGCATAATAATTTTTAAGAGTCTTTTTTCCATTGTACAAAATGTTAAATACGCTTTTGAGCCGACTTCAAAGTCTAAATGATAGATAAAAAGCCGCGGTAAATATAAAAGCCCAGCCATCCAAGCAATAATAGCCAGAATATGCAGTGATTTAAGTGTTAAATAGTACTCTGCAAGCATCAAACTCTCCTTAAACGTTAAATTTAGAGTGAACTACAAGTCGAGCAAGTCCCTTTATAAACAACGGATGGGTTTGAACCGTTTCAACACGGTGATACGCGGGGCAGCCCTCCCTAAGGGCCAGATCACGATAGGTTATATCTAGCTCAACAAGCGTTTCTGAGTGCTCAGAAACAAAGGAGAGGGGGACAACAACAAGGGGACGATTTTCTTTTGCAGATTTTACAATTTCTTCATCAGCATAAGGACCTATCCATTTTAAAGGACCAACACGACTTTGATAACATAAAACCGAATCAAGAGGATAAATTCCAAGCTTTTTGATAAGACTTTTAGCTGTTTCTTCTACATGACGCTGGTAAGGATCTCCCTTTTTGATTGTCTTTTCTGGCAACCCATGGGCCATCATTAAAACTCTTGGTTTTCCTTTCTTTTGAGCTTCCCAATAGTGAGGAAGCACAAGCTCTTTCATGGCAACCAGAAATCCCTCTTCCTGCGGATAGCTGTGAACAAAGTGCGTTTTTATTTTCCACGCCTGTGCCGCTTTTGTCCAAGCTCTAAACGAAGATTGCGTTGTTGTTGTTGAATATTGGGGATAAAGAGGAAGAAGAACAACCTCATCAGGAGCATAGGCTTTAACGTTGTTAACCGTTTCGTCAGACAAAGGAGAGGCATGTCGCATGGCCACAAAAACACGGAACCCTTTTCCCAATTCAGTTTCTAAAGCCAAAGCTTGGGCATTAGTATTTTTTAAGAGAGGCGATCCTCCCCCTAAACATGAATAAATATGCTGAGCCTCTTTCAATCGACGCCGGGTTAATAAAGAGGCCAAGAAATAGCGAAAAGGATTGGGAAACGTGAGAATCGAGGGGTCGTAAAAAAGACTAAACAAAAAGGATCTTATCTCCTCTTGAGTTGAAGGTCCTCCTAAATTAAGGAGCACAACCGCTGTTTTTTTCATTTTAACCCTCGAACCCATTGTATACACTCTTCAACATGTTGAACCGGCGTTAAAGGAAGAACCCCATGGCCCAGATTAAAAATATAGGGTCTGCCATTCATTTCTCGATGAATCTCCTCAATAGATCTTTTTAAGGGATCTTTTCCTGTGACAAGCAAAAGAGGATCTAGGTTTCCTTGCAAAACAAGGTGCTGAGAAAGTTTCTCACACGCCCAAGACAAAGGAACACTTGTATCCAGACTAAGAGCAGAAAGACCAGAGACAGCTCCATATGTCAAAAGTTGTCCCCCAACACCTTTGGGAAAAACAATAATAGGAAGCGAAGGATAGTCTTCTCTGAGAGACGAAACAATCCTACGTGTTGGTTGAAGAACCCATTTTTCAAAGTGCGTCGCAGGACAGTGTCCCCCCCAGGAGTCGAAAAGTTGAATGGCTTGAACACCGGCTCGCACTTGCTCAATGAGATGCTGAATAATAACCTCAGTGAGAAAGTCCAAGAAAGCAGAAAATTGAACCTCGTTTTGAAAAGCTTCGCACTTAGCTTTGCCAAAGTCACGACTTCCTCCCCCTTCTAGCATATAAAGAGCGAGTGTCCAAGGGGCTCCTGCAAATCCAAGAAATGCTTTTGAGGAGGACAATTGAGATTTTATCAAATGAATCGCTTCATAAACTGGGGCTGCTTTTTTAAAAAAATGAGTAAAGGAAAGTTCATTTTGAAATGAGGATAAGGTCAGAGACGATAACTGTGGTCCAAGACCATTTTCAAAAGTAACGTGTTGTCCAAGAGCGTGAGGCACAACCAATATGTCAGAAAAGAGGATGGCAACATCAATGTCAAAGCGCTTTAGGGGCTGTAGCGTAATTTGTGCAGCAAGTTCTGGAGTATAGCAAAGATCTAAAAAGGTTTTTCCTTCTTTCCGAATCTCACGATATTCAGGTAAATACCGCCCCGCTTGACGCATAAACCATAAAGGAGGACCTGAAAAAATATTTTTTTGAAAAAGATCTAGAAATTTGGTCATTGATCCATCTTTCCTTCCTCTTATTAATAAATTATAAAGGATTGTTGTTGTAGTATATCCTCTTAATCATGGGGATAAATAGTTATCCTTCGCTTGTCCACACCTTTATTTTTTCCACAAATAGAGGATTTGCTGTTCCTGTGTGTTTTGTGGAAAACTTGAAAAGTATCTTCTTTCTCTAAGTATACGGAGCTTTTGAATTCAGGGATATCTTGATGGTAAAATTGACAAATGCTCATAAGAAATTAAGCTATTCACACCTCATGATAAAAAAAGTTACCAGAGGATTGTTATGCCAGTATCTTATCTTTATCCAAAGAGGGGGTATCTTTCAAAAAACTTTCCCGAGTTATCCCTGTAAAATGCACACCTTATCCTTAAAAAGATCAACAGGATGAAGATTGTGGGGCTTACGGGAGCTATGGGAGCTGGAAAATCAAGCCTTGCCAAACACTTGCGTCGAGAGGGCATCCCCATACATTGTGCTGATCAGGAAATTCATGACCTTCTTGCTTTTGACGCAGAAATTCAAGAAAAAATCAAAGAAGTGTGGCCTGATGTCTTTGTTGAAGGATCAATCGATAGAAATAAATTAGGAAATCGCACTTTTTCCTCTTCGCAAACCTTAACCCAACTTGAAAATCTTCTTTATCCAAAGCTTTTACAGCGTCAAAAAAAATTTATTTTAAAAAATCAAAAGCTTGGATTTAAGCTTGTTGTTCTCGATGCTCCCCTTCTGTGTGAAGTAGGCCTTGATCGTTATTGTCATTTTGTAGTAATGGCCTTTGCCCCCCTTTTTTTAAGGAAACAGAGAGTTTTAAGACGTAAAGAAATGACCCAGCAGAAGTTTCAAATGATAACCTCTCATCAAATGAAAGATCAACAAAGACGGAAGTATGTTGATTTTATTATTCCGACTGGACGGGAAAAAGGAAGTGCCTTAAAAAGGATTCGAGACATTCTCAATACACTTTTACAAAAGCCCTCTCCATCCTGGCAAGGAAGATGGCCCACTCAATTAAAAAGAGAGCCTTATGTCACGAGAAATCGTTTTAGATACTGAAACAACAGGATTTGAGCCGAGCCAAGGCCACCGTCTTGTTGAAATTGGCTGTCTTGAGCTTATTAACTATATTCCCTCTGGCCGCGTTTTTCATACCTACATTAACCCGGAACGAGAAGTTCCTCAGGAGGCCTATGCTGTTCATGGTCTTTCCTATGATTTATTGAAAAATCATCCTCCTTTTAAAGACATTGCTTCTCTTTTTATGACGTTTATCGGGGATGATCCTCTTGTGATTCACAATGCAAAATTTGATATGAAATTTATTAACGCAGAGCTAAAGCAGCACAGTTTTCCCGAGCTTCCTTTCTCACGTGCAATTGATACGCTGATGATGGCGCGACAAAAATTTCCAGGTTCTCCTGCAAGTCTTGATGCTCTTTGTAAACGCTTTGCCGTAGATAGCAAAGCGCGCGATAAGCATGGGGCACTTATCGATTTTGAACTGTTATCCCAAGTTTATCTAGAGCTTATTGGGGGAAAACAACCCGAATTATCCCTTTATTCTTCTTCTCAGACAAAAGAATGTGTCGAGCAAAGAAAAAAAGAGAAAGTAAAACGGACGCCTCGATCCCATCAACCTTCCGCGGAAGAACGAGCTCTTCACAAAGAGCTTGTCGCAAAGCTTGATAATCCTATTTGGTCTTCTTTATAGCTGCAGCATCTTTCTTTTACAGCACTTTTCTCGGAGAAGGGAAGAATTGTAACACTTTTCTTTTTCAACTTTTATCATTTCACTCTCTGGAATTAATTAATTTTTACTTATTATTAATATGAATTAATATAAATTAATATAAAATATAATTATGTTAAATATTTTTTGATAATTAAAATGAAAAATATGATTTTATTATTAATTTTTATTATTCTTATCACACTTAACATTTCAACCATTTGCAATGGACGAGGAATCTCTTGACCCAGGCCGCTCTGGAACAGTGAGCAGCGTAAGGATTCAACAAGCTTTAACGAATCCGGATAGGACGTTTGACATGGGAGGGCGTAAGTTTAAGATATTAAATTTCGATGCGCCTCGAGGGCTTCTTGAAGAAATGAATCAAAATTCTGAAAGGATTAAAGGGAGCCCTGAGCCGTGGGGTCGCGGGTGGGAATTTAGCTATGCCGTACCTGGAACCTATGATGAGAGTGATCAAGTTATGTGGAGTTTGCATCCAAGCTATGCAGGTCAGGTTGTCGACTTTCAAGTCGAAGAGGTTATCAAAATAGGACCATCATCTTCACACTGGTATGACTTCATGTTAGATTATGATTCGACCGACGGCTTCAGCGGCGTGACGGGCCAGAGATGGGGCGGAATGAAGTTCCTCCCTACGTGTATACGCATGGAGGAATCCTTTAATAACTTAGATCTCTTCATTAGTTGGAGAAGAAATCATCCCCAGAGCGGCTAAATAAAGATCTAAGAGTTCTTCTTGTTCTAACCGTTCTTGGGTTTCCATCTTGCGAATTTTAAGAACTTGACGAATAATTTTGATATCAAATCCCGATCCTTTAGCTTCAGCAAAAACATCACGAATTTGATCGCCAAGTTCAGCCTTTTCTTCTTCGAGTCGTTCAATTCTTTCAATAAACGACTTCAATTGTCCTGATGAGACACCACCGACATCACTCATAAAAATCCTCCTTGAAAACATGTGATTTCCATTTATAGATCAGATTTTCTGATTCTGGCAATTAGGGATTTACGAATTCAAGAAAAGAAAGGATACTCTTTTTGATTAACAAGGAGAGAATCAATGCGTCGCCACCGTTGCGCAAAAATTATTGCAACTTTAGGCCCTGCGAGCTCAACTTCCTTAATGATCGAAAGTCTTTTTTTGGCGGGCGTAGACGCTTTTCGTTTAAATTTTTCTCATGGAAGCCATGAGGACCATCGAAAAAGACACCTCATTATCAGAGAGCTTGAAAAAAAAACAGGCCGGCCTATTGCGATCATTATGGATCTTCAAGGCCCTAAACTGCGTATTGGAACGTTTCAACAACGCTCTATTTTTCTAAATGAGAGCCAGACTTTTATTCTTGATCAACAGGAAGCTTCGGGTGATGAGACACGTGTTTTTCTCCCTCATCCTGAAATTTTTGCCGCTATAAGAGAGGGCTCTCAGCTTCTTCTCGATGATGGAAAAATTTCTCTTCAAGTTATAAAATTAGCAGAAAAACACATTGAAACAAAAGTCTTGACCGGGGGTGTGCTTTCCGATCGAAAGGGTCTTAACGTTCCCTCGGTAGCTTTACCTATTTCCGCGATGACGACTAAAGATCGAGAGGATCTTTCTTTTGGTTTGAATTTAGGGATTGACTGGGTCGCTCTTTCTTTTGTTCAGCGTCCTGATGATATTCTTGAAGCAAGAGAACTTATTAAAGATCGAGCAGGTATTATTTCAAAACTTGAAAAACCTCAAGCGATTCAACATCTGGAAGAGATTGTCCAACTCTCTGATGCGATTATGGTAGCCAGGGGTGATTTAGGTGTTGAAATGCCACCTGAGGAAGTTCCCAGTATTCAAAAGCAAATTGTTCGCTGTTGTCGCAAAGCAGGAAAACCCGTTGTGATTGCAACGCAAATGCTAGATTCGATGATAAAATTACCAACACCCACACGCGCAGAAGCCTCTGATGTTGCTACAGCTATTTATGATGCAGTAGACGCTGTTATGCTTTCGGCAGAATCAGCTTCAGGGGACTATCCGCTTGAATCTGTGGCCATTATGGATCGAATCATTACCCATGTCGAACGAGATCCATTTTATCGCAAAATGCAGGAAGCAAGCTTACCCGAGCCCAAGGCAACAACTTCAGATGCCATTACCGCTGCAGCACGGCAAGTTGCCCATACTCTTCAAGCGGCAACCATTGTTACTTTTACAAGTACAGGAGCGACAACCCTACGAGCTGCGCGTGAGCGTCCGGAAGCTCCTATCCTTGCCCTTACGCCAGAGATAGCCATAGCGCGTAAACTGGCGATTGTCTGGGGAGTTCATTCGGTCAAAAGTCAGGAAGTCAAAACTTTTTCCGAAGCTGTGCATAATGCTTGTCTTATCGCAGAGAAAGAAGGGTTTGCTCAGTTAAATGACAGGATTGTTGTTACAGCTGGGGTGCCTTTCCGTGTCTCTGGGTCTACGAATATTCTTCGAATTGCGACTCTTACCGCTCGACAGCAATGAGTGAAGATTCCTTTACCGGTCGTCTGAAAAGGTATGCCCAAGTCACTACAGGTGTGGGGACTCTTATGGCCCGTCTTTTTGGTGATCGGTATTTGGGGGTTTCTATTAATGAGCCTCTTCACGCAGAACAGCTCAAGAATACGTTGGGGAACCTTAAAGGACCCCTCATGAAAATTGCGCAAATTCTTGCCACAGTTCCCGATATGCTGCCAGAAGAGTATGCAACCGCTTTTCTTGAGTTGCAGTCCAATGCCCCTCCTATGGGTTGGCCTTTTGTTAAAAGACGCATGCAAGCAGAATTAGGTCCAGGTTGGCAAAGCCTTTTTCAAGAGTTTGACCACCAGGCCTCAGCAGCAGCTTCCTTAGGTCAAGTGCATAAGGCTATTAACCACGGGGGCCGTCAGCTTGCGTGTAAGCTTCAATATCCTGAAATGGGCTCGGCCGTTGAAGCGGATTTAACTCAACTAAAGTTTATTTTGAAATCTTTTGAAATGTATAGTGGAGCGCTTGATACAGAGAATCTTCATCTTGAGATTGGCGAGCGTTTACGAGAAGAGTTGAACTATGAACTTGAAGCTCAACATACTAAACTTTTCAAGGAAATACTCACTCCCTTTTCCTTTGCTGACGTTCCTGAAGTTATGGATTCTCTTACGACTCCCCGTCTTTTATCGATGTCTTGGCTTGAGGGAAAAAAACTATTAGCGCTGACCGAAGCTCCCCAAGACATAAGCAATAAAGTGTCAACCCATCTTTTCAAAATTTGGTATTATCCTCTTTATCATTACGGGGTTTTACATGGGGATCCTCATTTGGGAAATTATTCCTGGAGTGCAGAGGAAAAGCTAAATCTTCTTGATTTTGGCTGTGTGCGTATCTTTGATGCTCCTCTCATTCAAGGCGTTTTGGACCTTTATAAAGCGCTTCAAAGTGAAGATGAAGAACGCGCTGTTCATGCTTATCGTACCTGGGGATTTACCAATATTAACAATGAATTGATTGAAGCATTAAATCTTTGGGCGCGGTTTTTATATGAGCCTCTTTTAGACGATCGAGTACGTCCCATTGATGAAACACACTCTGGCCTGAGAGGGAGGCAAGTCGCAGGAGTTGTTTTTGATGAACTTAAACGTAAGGGAGGAATTAAACCGCCTCGAGAATTTGTTTTTATGGATCGTGCTGCCGTTGGCTTGGGATCTGTTTTTATGCGGTTGAAGGCTCAGGTAAACTGGCACCAGCTTTTTGAAGAGCTTATTCAGGATTTTTCTATGGCTGCGCTTAAAGAACGACAAGATAAAGTACTCAAAAAGGTAAATTTACGATAGAATAAATTTACCTTTTTACTGCGTATTATTTTTTCTAAAATTGAATTTTCTATTGCTTGGCTAAAGCTTATTCTTCCCGGTGAGTTTTCTCTAGACGTTCATGGAGCTCTTGTGCTTCAAGGCATAAGGTTGCGATAGGTCGGGCATCGAGGCGAGCAATACCAATGGGAACACTTGTTTCTTCGCAGTATCCATAGGTTTTGTTTTCAATACGTTCGAGAGCTTGATTGATTTTAAGAATGAGCTTGCGCTCCCGATCTCGTGTTCTGAGTTCTAAAGAACGATCTGTTTCTGTTGAGGCTCGGTCATTAACATCAGGTTCGTTTAAGGATTCTTCTTGCATATGGTGTAAAGTTTCTACGGATTCCTTTTGGAGTTCTTCTCTCCATTTTAATAATTTGTTGCGAAAGTACTCAAGTTGCTGAGGATTCATGTATGTTTCAGCTTCACTCGGCTTATAATCTAATGGTAAACTCATTCTTTTCCCTTTTTCCGATGTTGAAAGCGGAACTATCATGAACGATCTTGAGAGTCCTCGCAACCGTAAAGTTTTTTGTTTTTATAGTTTATACCCTGTATGCAACGCAACAATTCCTCCTGTATAGATCTCATATCGCGCTCTTTCAAAACCCGTTTTTTTCATCAACGTTAAAAGTTCTTCTCGGGTTAAAAAAGTTCGAATACTTTCACTTAAATATTGATAGGACTGACGATCTTTGGCAATCCACTCACCCAACCTTGGAATAATGTGAAAAGCATAAGCATTATACAATGTTTCAAGAGGGAAACAAACCTGGGAAAATTCAAGACACGCAAACTTTCCTCCGGGTCGTAAAACACGATGGGCTTCTTGAAGGGCTTTTTCTCGATAGGTAACATTCCGTAAGCCAAAAGCAATGGTATAAACATCAATAGAATTATCTTCTAGGGGTAAATTTTCAGCATTCGAGCATAGCCACAAAAGATGGGGATATCGTTCTTGACCCACGTTAATCATGGCAGGATTAATATCTGAGACAGTAATTTGGGCTTGAATTTTAAACTTTTTAAGGCGCTCAAAAATAGCTTCAGCAATATCTCCTGTTCCCCCCGCAACATCTAGATAAATTCCATTCTGTTTTAAAGGAAGACTTTTTACAAACCAGGTTTTCCATAAGCGATGGATGCCAAAGCTCATCACGTCATTCATTAGATTATACCGTAAAGCAACACGATCAAAAACCCTTGCTACTTTTTCTGTTTTTTCGGTAGCAGAAACTTTTTCCAAACCAAAATCA
>JAKBAL010000041.1 GCA_021809225.1 Pseudomonadota bacterium
TGACTAATGCGCTTTTTTCTTTTTCTCTTGATGCTCTCTACTTCCGTTTCTGCAAAACCCTTGGTCGTGACAACATTTAGCATTTTAGGAGATATGGTTCACGAAGTTGGCCAAGATAAAATAGAGGTCAGAAATCTTGTTAGCCAAAATCAAGATGCACATGTTTATGAACCTCGTCCTCAAGATGCAAAGGATCTAGGCCGTGCTGATCTTGTTGTTGTCAATGGATTGGGGTTTGAAGGATGGCTGGATAGATTAATTGAAGCTTCTGGATTTAAAGGAAAAATTCTAATAGCAACTACAGGTATTGCTCCTTTAACCAATGTTGTTAAAGAAAAAGAAATTATTGATCCCCATGCTTGGCATAGCCTAGACAATGCTCAGATTTATGTCGATAATATTGTCCAAGGCCTTTCCGATCTTTCTCCACAAGACGCACTCTTTTTCAAAGCCCAAGGAGAAAACTATAAAAAGCTTTTAAGTACCCTCAAAAAGCAAACTCAAGAAAAATTAGAGCATATCCCCTTGGCAAAACGAAAAGTTATTACAAACCATGCTGCTTTTGAATATTTAGGGCGAGAATTTAACATTACGTTTTTTTCGCCTTTGGGAATCAGCACAGATTCCGAACCATCCGCTAAGGCTGTCGTGAATCTTGTTAATCGCATGCGAGCAGAAGGAATCCACGCAATCTTTGCTGAAAACATCTCAAATCCGCGCCTATTAGAGCAAATTGCCAGAGAAACAAATAGCCACATTGGGGGAACATTATATTCAGATGCACTGTCAGCTCCAGGAACTGAGGCAGATAGTTATTTAAAAATGATGCAGTTTAATCTTTCCGCTATTACGAAAGCGATGCGCGAACAATGATCTCACACAAAGACCATCCATAAAATTTTGTGTTTTAATTTTTCTTGACAGAGGATAAGATTTTGTCTCACAATAATTTACATAGTTTAAAGCTCTTTAGGAGAGATTTTTTGACTTTTAGTGGACCCATTCTTTTCTCTACGGTTGTTTTTCTTAAAAAGCGCGGCTGAGCTGCGCTATACTTATTTCCTCCCCCTTTTTCTTTATTTATTGTACACACCAACCTTGAGAAAGCTTTATCATGTGTCGTATTGATCCGCTCTTTTGTATTTTAAGTGCCCTTGAATCTTTTTATTGGAGTTATATTGGCTTTACCGTCGTGATAGCGGCGGGACTTTACTTTTCTTTTCGCTCAGGATTTTATCAATTTAAAGTGCTTGCCCACCCCATCAGAACAATTAAAGCTGTTCAAAAATCATCAGAAGGAAGAGGAGGTGGGATCAGTCCTTTTCGCGTTTACTTCGCTTCTGTAGGTGGTATGGTTGGACTGGGAAACATCGTGGGCGTGGTTACTGCTGTGACCTTAGGAGGGCCTGGAGCTCTTTTTTGGCTTTGGATTGCATCATTTTTTGGCATGCTTATTAAATATGCAGAAATTTATTTAGGAATGAAATTTCGCATCGAGGATGAGCAGGGTTATCATGGAGGCCCCATGATTTATTTGCGAAAAGCTTTTCAAACCCCGATCCTTGCGAAAGTTATTCCTATTATTTACTGTAGTCTTCTTGCAATTTATGGTGTTGAAGTTTATCAATTTGTGGTGATCATGGATGTTTTGACTGACGTATCATCTCTCTCTAGACCTCTCATTTTAGCCGGAATTTTAGCAATTACGCTTTATGGTGGATTTGGTGGCATTCGGCGCCTCGCAAACATTTCTACAGCGCTGATGCCACCCTTTATTGTGGGATATATTCTGCTGTCTCTCTATATTATCGCTATGCATATTACAATTCTTCCTTCTGTTTTAGCTGATGTGTTTAGAGCCGCATTTACAGGCCATGCGGCGATGGGAGGCTTTGCTGGGAGTTCAATGTTAATGGCAATCCAACTTGGCACGGCTCGAGCTGTTTATTCAGGTGACTTAGGAATTGGGTATGACTCGATCATTCAGAGCGAATCAAAAGCTAAAGATCCAGCAACCCAAGCTTGTCTTTCTATTTTTGGTGTAGCAACGGATGGCATTGTTTGTACAATGAGTATCCTCGTCGTGTTAGTGACGGGTATTTGGCAAGCACCAGTAGAAGCTTGTCATGCCGTGTCCTATGCGTTTACTCAGTTTTTCCCACATGTGGATATTTTCATGGCCCTTTTAATTTTTATTGCAGGTTATACAACAGTCATTGCTTATTTGACTGTTGGGGAAAAAGCAATGCGCTGGCTATTTCCTCAATGGGGGAGGAGGCTTTATTTCATCTATGCTGTGTGCGCTTTTATCGCCTTTTCTTTTCTTGACCAATGTCATGTTATGACCGTCATGAGCCTTTCAGGGGGACTTTTAATGCTCACAAACCTTTTAGGAATTTGGAAATTACGTCATGAAGTGGTATTTAAGAAAGAGCTTATAGAACGTTAATCTTCATGCATGTATGTCAGAGAAAGATGGGTAGATGGAAAAGGGGTTTCTAAGATGATTTCTTCACCGACAGCCAGTAGGGCCGCTTTTGAGGAGAGGGGAGAACTCTGATTTTCAGATGTAAAATGAGAGACTTTAAAGGCTCCATTTGTCTTGTATGAAAAAACGTGAGAACTCACATTGTAAGTCCCTATCAAGATTTGTGCTTTCAGATGAGCGTTAATGACGGCAAGCTTTTCTTCACACTCTGCTATAGAGGCATCCAAATTTTGGGTTAAAGCTGACTTTACAATGCCATGAGCTGTGCTTGTTGCAATTTCAAAAGGTATGGCGGATGGAATGACAAAAACGCCCAAGAGGGTGATCGAGTGAGGATTTAAAATAAATGCATCCCATAATAGAGGTACTTTACCTGGAGAATAATGGAGGTCAACGCCCTTTGGAAAAAACGTAGCCAATAAAAGCTGATAGGAACCAAGAAGAGAGGAAGACCGTTCGTATTGGGCTAAAGCTCGTAAGATAGTTTCTTCTAGTTCATTGAAATTAATCGGTTTTGTGGCAAAATCGAAAGCTCCTTTATTCATAGTGGCCCGTAAGGTTTTGGTATCTCCATAGGCAGAGACAACAATGGTTTTAGGGCTAGGGCTCATTTCATTAAGTTTATCAAGTAGGGTAAGACCATCCATCTCGGGCATATTGACGTCCGAAACAACAACTGCAATACTTGGCTCTTTTTTTATAAGATCAAGAGCTTCTTGTCCATTTTGAGCAAATAAAAGGTCAAAAACTCCACTAGCAATTTGTTTGCGAAACTTTTGTTTGGCTAAAAGTTCAATATCTGGCTCATCATCAACGAATAAGACTTTTGCCATAACCCCCCACTCGTTATTATTTGCGCGGATCATACACAAAATAAATTTTTTCTTCCATCTTTATTAAAAAATATGGAAATTTTTTATTTTAGGTATTTAGCATATTGAATAAGAAATTGATTTTGCCAAAACGTTCTAATGAATGACGCAGCTCGGCTTCGTTGTCACCATTCTACATTTAACAATAAACCCGATAAAGTCTTTGCCCAAACCCTGTGGAAAGCTCCCGAGAAATGGTCCCTATAGATTGAGCAAGTTCATCAAGCGTGAGGTTCTCGTTAGCAAACTCTGCCCATTCCCCTACAAGACACAAAGACTCTGGAATATCTGTTACATCAACAACGGTATAATCCATGGAAATATTTCCTATGACAGGAGCCTTAAACCCTTGGATTTCTACATAAGAATGGGTGCTGAATCGACGATCGTAACCATCCGCAAACCCAACACCGAGTGTGGCTAATTTACTTTCTCGTGTTAACGTATAAGTTGCTCCATAGCCAACACTCTCTCCTTTACAAGCAGTGCGGATTTGAAGGATGCGACCCAAGAGTTTCACACAAGGATGAAGTAAGGGAGAATCATTTGGCGGCGTAAAGAGGCCAAAAATTCCTTTTCCCGGACGAACTAGATCGTAATGATAGGATTCTCCTAAATAAATACCTCCTGTATCTGCAAGACTTGCTTTGGTCATTGGAAAATGTTGACGTAAATCATCAAAGAGGGTTTTTTGTTGTTCGTTATAAGGATGAGTGTTGTCTTGAGAAGAAACTAAGTGGCTCATCACAAAATGAAGATCGAGTGCTTTTAATAAATCTGAAGAGTCCAAAAGTTTTGTTAAATTTTTTTGATCAAATCCACTGCGCCGCATTCCCGTATCGATATGAAGAGCACAGGCAAGCTTGCTTTTTCGACTTTGAGCTTCTTTTGCCCAACTTTTTACCATCTCAAAATCATTTAAAATAGGGATAAGATCGTTTTCCACAAAAAGATCAGCTGTGTTGGGAAGAAGTCCGGACAGAACATAAACAAATGGTTTTTTTAGGACAGTTTTTAGCAAAAGGCCTTCTTCGAGATGAGCAACGAAAAAGGCTCTGCACCCCTCGTGCATCAACAGAGGAGCTATTGTTTTTGCTCCAAAACCATAAGCATCTGCTTTAAGAACCGCTGCGCACGTGCTGTGAGGAAGCATTGAGTGAAGGGTTCGATAATTCTTCGCAATGGCTTGAGTGTCAATTTCTATCAGTCCCGTCAGGTAAGAAGGAAGAGACACTGATACTGGAGCTAGGAGTGGTTGCACGCTCATACCTTTTGGATGACTTCAGGATATTTTTGTAATCGTTCCGTAAGAAGATGAAAAAACCCATCAGCATTCACTTCACTGATAACATAAGCATTAGACTTAAAGCCCAGCTTACCATACCAATCTACGGTCGAACGGCCGGCCATAATTGTTGGAGAAACATCAATTTCAACATAAGCATCTCGACCCATATAGAGGTCAGGCTTTAAAAGGTAAGCAATAACATTAGGGTCGTGTAAAACACCCCCTTTAACACCAGGTTCGAGAAAGGCATCTGGACGATGGTAGTAAGATAACATATCAATAATTGCATGGGATACACTTGTTCCCATGGCTTCAATCGCCTGAAGCCAATCCTCGGTTGTTTGCGTTTGACGTGTCACATCAAGGCCCATCATGACAATGGGAACACCAGACATAAATACAACATATGCTGCTTGAGGATCATAATAAAAGTTATACTCTGCAGCAGGCGTAATGTTCCCAAGGCCTATCACTCCCCCCATAAGAACTATCTTTTCGATTTTCTCCTTAATACGCGGCTCCATAACAAGAGCACAGGCGATGTTGGTAAGAGGCGCGGAGAGTGCTAAGGTAATTTTTTCAGAAGTATTTAAAAGCGTTTCTATAATAAAATTCACAGCATGCTGTGACTGAAGCGGCATTGTGGGAGGTGGAAGTTTACAATCTCCAAGCCCTGTTTCTCCATGAACATCAGCGCCCACATACGTTGAAGGGGTAATGCGTGAAAAAAAAGTACGTGGGCAACCTTGAAAAACTTTTATATCAGGACGACCTGCGAGCTCACAAACACGCCTAGCGTTTTCTTGAGTTTGCTGAAGAGAGCCATTGCCAACATTCGTTGTTACGCCAAGAAGATCAAATTCATCAGGAGATGCCAAAGTTAATAAAAGAGAAATCGCATCATCAAGTCCAGGATCACAATCGATAATGAGAGGAATTTTACTCATGCTACTGCTTTTCTAACAAAGTATTGGGAATTATCTTCATAACGAGAAATAAGGTCAGTAAGAAGCTCAAAAAAACCTTTAACATTGATTTCATTCAGAACGTGGGAGTTGGTTGAGAGTCCTCTTTTTTGCCACCAATCCACAATGGAACGTCCACGCCCCAATCCATGGGAGGTATCAATTTCTACATGCACATCTCTTCCTGTAAAAAGAGAAGGATTTAAAAGGTAGCCAATGACTGAAGGATCATGAAGAGCACCTCCCGTGAGTTCAAAGTGCTTCATGTCATATTCATAAAAAGCGCGCAGCATAGCGACAAGTGTATGAGCAACGGGATTTTCTAAAGCATCAAGACGAGAAAACCACTCTAATGAGGTGACGATTTGATGGGTGAGGTCGAGCCCAATGGTTGTTATTTTTGCCCCACAGGTATAAAGAATATGTGCCGCTTCGGGATCTGCATAAAAATTAAATTCAGCTGCAGGTGTAATATTTCCGAGAGCGATAGCCCCGCCCATTGTGACAATCTCTTCAATTTTATCGAGGATTTTAGGCTCACGGATGAGTGCCACAGCCAAATTAGTTAAGGGGCCCATCGTGGCTATAGTAACCTTTTTAGAAGAAGTCATCAGCGTATCAATAAGAAAATCAATGGCATGGGAAGATTGCAAAGCCATCGTAGGGGGAGGGAGAACTGCGCCTTTAAGCCCTGTTTCTCCATACACCGCTTCTTCAAAAACAAGCTTTCGAAGCAGTGGTTGGGAACAGCCTGCATAGACTTTAACGTCGGATCGTCCCGCCAACTCACAAGCCTTGAGAGCATTTTGAGCTGTATGGTGGAGGGGAGCATTCCCTGCCGAAATCGTAATACCTAAAAGATTAAATTTTTCGGGAGCGGCAAGGATCATGAGAATAGCAATAAAATCATCAAGACCTGGGTCGCAATCAAGAATCAAAGGGATGGGTGTGGGCATCTATATCTTATCATGAAGAGGAGTTGACCATATAAGACACCTATCTCATTTTCTATCTTCCTGCAAGAGAATTTTAAGGTTCATAAAAAATATAGTTAAAGGTTTTTTTCGTGAAATCATGAACTCGAGATTGTCCTTTTTGGCACGTAGAATGTATTTTTGGAGTTTATAAAAAATTTATTTTTTAGCACACAACATATTTGTTGTCAAATTGTTTTTTAACACATTGAAAATAAATATTAATATTTCTTTGAATTTATGGCCACTTATTGTTTACACTTCCGGCATATTTAGGACTCTAAAGGATGGTTTGATGACATCAGTTACAAAGACAATTTCGCGAAATGTATCGAGCACTGTTGAAAGGGTTTTTTTTGCTGAAAAAGGAAGCTTCACTTACTGGCGAATGCGTATCTTATACTCAACCATTATTGGATATGCTGCCTTCTATCTCGTGCGTTCAAATTTTTCGATGTGCATGCCAGGTATGATGGAAGAGTTTGGCTATTCTAAAGTTGACTTAGGATGGATTGCCTCTCTTTTTTCGATTGTGTATGGCGTTGGAAAATTTATCAACGGCTATTTAAGTGACCGCTCGGATGCTCGTTATTTCATGGTTATTGGCCTCTTTTTCTCATCTATTGTCAGCCTTTTCATGGGATTAAGTTCTGGCCTTCTGATGTTTGCTTTATTATGGGGATTAAATGGATGCTTTCAATCTATGGGGTGGCCCCCCAATGCTCGCCTGATTACTCACTGGTTTAGCCCCACCGAATTAGGGTCCAAGTGGGCTCTTTGGGCTTCTTCTCACCAAATTGGCGCCGTTGCCATCTTTGGTCTTGGGGGCTTTCTCATTGAACACTATGGATGGCGTTCTGCCTTTATTGTTCCTGCTTTTTTTTCTATAGGGCTTACTTTCTTTTTATTCAACCGTCTTCGAGATACCCCTCAACAAGTGGGTCTCCCTCCTGTGGAAGAATATAAAGGAGATGCAGTGCATGTTTCTCATCATTACGAGGATCGGATAACTCTTAAAGAAGTTTTTACAACTGTCCTTGCCAATAAACTTGTTTGGTTTATGGCGATTGCAAATATGTGTCTTTACGTTCCTCGCATGGGTATCTTCTTTTGGGCTCCCACCTTTTTAAAAGAACACAAAGGTGTCACTCTTATCATTGCCGGAATGCAGTTGGTGGGATTTGAAATTGCAAGCCTTATCGGTGGAATAGCCGCCGGGTGGATTTCTGATAAGTTTTTTTTAGGGAGGCGCGGTCCCGTCGGAACATTTTTCTTAATTGGCTTAGCCCTTTCGCTTTTTATTATCTGGAAAGTTCCTGCAGGATATCCTTTTATTGATGCCTTCGTTTTAATGATTACAGGTTTCTTATTGAATGGCCCCCAAGTTCTAAATGGGGTTGCCACAGCTGACTTTGCATCAAAACGTGCTGTAGGAGTTGCCACAGGTGTCACAGGTGTATGTGCTTATGCAGGATCGGCCATAGCAGGTGTCGGGATTGGCCTCATCGTAGAAAGTTATGGATGGGAGGGAGGATTTTTGCTCTTTATCTTAAGTGCTCTTGTAGGAGCTTTCTTCTTTGCGCTTACATGGAATAATCGTGCAAAAATTCTTGATGATCAAAGCATAGCAGTAGACACGCCTTGTTAGATTGAAAAAGAATTTCCACATCCACAAGATGAAGTTGCATTTGGATTCTTAATCTGGAAGGATGCTCCAATTAATTCTTCTACATAATCGATTTCAGCACCTTCCAAAAGGGGAAGGGAAGCGCTATCTACTGTAAGCTTGACGCCTTTGTCTTCAAAAACGCAATCATCTTTCTCGATTGCCTCATCTAAGGAAAAGGTATATTGAAACCCTGAACATCCTCCGCCAGAAACCAAAACTCTAAACATCAATGAAGAAGGGCTTGATTCTTCTGCGATAAGAGTTAAAATTTGGCGTGCCGCACTCTCTGTTAGTTTTATTGTCATAGGCAAAGTTCCTTAAAATAAGATTGATTGTAAAAATATAATTTGATTTTCTCCTAAATGATAGCCTGTTGGACGAACCATTTTCGGTATGCTAATGTTGCGTCCTATAATTAAAAATATGGTGATAGACATGAATTTTTTCCATGCTTTTCGAGACAACATTTTAAAAACGCTTGAAGAACTTGTAAAAAAAGGTCTTTTATCGGAAGGGCTTGCGTTCACAAAAATTTCAACAGAACCTCCTCGAGATTCTTCTCACGGAGATTTGGCAACAAATGCGGCCATGATCCTTGCAAAACAAGCTAAAATAAACCCTCGTGAGCTGGGAGAGCTGATTGGAAAAGAGCTAAGAACCCTTCCCTTTGTTGATCATGTTTCTGTTGATGGTCCTGGATTTATCAATCTAAGGCTATCTCCTGCATTTTGGTATCAAGAGCTTGCAACTATTCTACAAAAAAAAGAGGAATACGGATCTTCAGGAATTGGTCTTGGCGAAAAAATTAATCTTGAATACGTGTCAGCCAATCCCACAGGTCCTATTCATGCAGGGCATGGGCGTGTAGCCATTGTTGCTGATGTTCTCGCAAACCTCTTAGAAAAAGTTGGCTATCAAGTTTTACGTGAATATTACATCAATGATGCAGGTGCCCAAGCCGATAAACTCGCAAAATCTACCTATTTGCGCTATTGTGAAGCTTTGGGAGAAAAAATACAACATATCCCCGAAGGATATTACCCTGGAGATTATCTCAAAGAGGTTGGTCAGGCCTTAGCTAATCGGGATGGTTCTCAATGGCTTATACTTGAAGAGAAAGAATGGTTAGAGCCTTTCCGGGAATTTGCTGTGAATGCTATGATGGTTCAAATTCGTAAGGACTTAGGTCTGATGGGGATTCATCATGAAGTCTTTACATCTGAAACTGAACTTCACCGCACAGGTGCTATAGATTCTGCTATCGATTTCTTAAGAGAACGAGGTCTCGTTTACGAAGGTATTTTGGCTCCTCCTAAAGGAAAGATTCTTGAAGATTGGGAACCCCGTCTTCAGCTTCTCTTTCGTTCCACTGACTTTGGGGATGATATGGATCGAGCCCTTCAAAAATCTGATGGCACTTGGACCTATTTTGCAGGTGATATTGCCTATCATTATGATAAATTTCGACGAGGATACACCCGGATGATTAATGTATGGGGAGCTGATCATGTTGGTACAACCAAAAGAGTGATATCGGCTGTAAAGGCCATAACAGAAGAAAAAGGACACCTCGATATTATCCTTTGTCAAATTGTAAATTTTATGGAGGGAGGGCAGCCTATAAAAATGTCAAAACGGGCGGGAACCTTTATTGAAGTTCGGGATGTTATTGAAAAAGTAGGAAGAGATGCTTTTCGCTTTATGATGGTCACTCGAAAAAATGATGCTCATTTAGACTTTGATTTTCAAAAAGTTCTTGAACAAACGAAAGATAATCCTGTTTTTTATATTCAATATGCACATGCTCGTTGTCATTCGGTTATGCGGATTGCGCAAGATGTTTTTCCTGAGTGGCAAAAAAGCCCGGTAGATTCTTTTGAGCTTCTAAAGGATGAAGAGGAGCTTCAA
>JAKBAL010000042.1 GCA_021809225.1 Pseudomonadota bacterium
AAATGAAACGTCAGTCTATTAAAAGACTTAGAAAAATGGCGGGGTGGGATGATAACATCCTTTCCACCATCCTCTCTCAAAAATTTTCATGAGGTGGCCCTGATGATGAGAAGCACCCTTGTGGGCTTTTTAGGGAACATGTAACCTTATCTAAAAATTACGCCTCTCGTGTAATCTAACAAGAATAAGGAATTCAAATGAAAAAAACAACCATAACATCCATTATTGCCGCTGCTTTTAGCCTTGTCATTTTTGAAGCAGCCCAAGCTGCAGAAGAAAGTAAGACAGAAGATTGGAAATCGGGCTCCCTTGCGGGAGATAATACGGAGGGAAAAGATGCTAATCTTATAAAAGTGGGAGCACATGACTGTCCGGGCGGCTGTCCTGGTCATGATCAAGGTCCAGAGCAACAAAGAGAAGCTCAATTTCCTGAAGGAGCTGCAGAGAGAATTGGTGTACCTGAAGAGAATTAAGAACCTTTTTGAACTTATACTCAATCAAAAGTGGAGATTGACTCTTGACGTTTAAAGAACTGGATTGCTTCGGGCTATCGCCCTCGCAAAGACGACCGGGGGGACCGTCTTTGCGAGGTTCCACAGGAACCGAAGCAATCCAGAAAATCTTATTTCCCCATAACCTAGTCGGCGTTGGTTTGCGCCATCCCCACTATTCCTATATTTTGGAAAATAAGCCTTCTATTGGATGGTTTGAAGTTCATAGTGAAAATTATTTTATGAAGGGAGGTCCCTCTCTTCAATTTTTAGAAAAGATTCGCGAGGATTACCCGTTAAGTCTGCATGGTATCGGCCTTTCTTTAGGATCGGCGGAGGGACTGGATCTCAACCACTTAAGCCAATTGAAAGACCTTATACACCGGTTTTCTCCTTTTTTGGTTTCCGAGCATTTATCTTGGTCTGTTGTTCAGGGGACCTACCTTTCTGATCTCTTGCCTGTGCCGTATACAGAGGAAACTCTTGCTTGTTTTGCTCAACATATTGATGAAGCCCAAACCTTTTTAGGACGAGAGATTCTTATTGAAAACCCTTCCTCCTATTTGGAATACAAAGAGTCCACTTTTTCCGAAACAGACTTTTTGACATCCCTTTGTCAAAAGACAGGGGCAAAGATTTTGCTTGATATCAATAATGTGTATGTCTCCTCTTTTAATCATGGGTGGGATGCCAGCGCCTATTTGCAGGCTATTTCACCTTCGCTTGTAGGAGAAGTTCATCTTGCTGGCCATAGCCGTAGGACCTTTGAAGATGGGACTGTGCTGCGCGTAGATACCCATTCCTCACGGGTTTGTGATGAAGTGTGGGAACTTTACGATCAAGCTATACAACGGGGGATATATGCCCCTACGCTTATTGAGTGGGACGTAGACATTCCCGAGTTTGAGGTCCTTATGGAGGAAGCGAAAGCAGCTCAAGGGTACCTTCAGCAAAAAAAGGTTGCCAATGTTTGATTTTCTCTCTCTTCAAAAGGATTTTTTAGAAAGTTTTCGAGGAGGCGCTTCTTTTGAAAGCTATATTAAAGTGAAGGGACCTTCCCCTGAAAATCGCTTTGCGGTTTATCATACGAATATTACGGAATCTCTTCGAAAGGGGCTTGCCATCATCTATCCCTTAACATGGGAATTGATTGGCGAGAATTGCGCCAATGGAGCCGCTTACACCTTTATACGTGAAGGAACATCATTCCCAACAACGGGGAATCTTAATGATTGGGGAGAAACATTTCCTGACTTTTTGGAACGCTTTCCTCCCACACAAACTCTTGCCTATCTCCCCGACTTTGCGCGAATGGAATGGCTTAAACATCTGTCTTATGGCGCCCCTGATGTTTCTTCCCTAAATGGATATGATTTTAAAGATATGGATTCTGAAGGGTATGCCAAACTTCTCTTAAAACTGCATCCTTCGGCCCATCTTTTTTCCTCTTCTTATCCCTTAGACCAGGTCTTGGCGGTTGTGAAAGGGGATGTGGAATCCATTGAACTTGAAAACCGAAAGTCAAACGCCCTCATCATAAGACCTGCCCAATTCGTTTATATCCATTGGCTTTCAGACAGTGATTTTGCTTTTTTCTCTTACCTTCACAGGGGTGATTCTTTGATGGATGCGATTGAAAAAAGTGACGAAAAAGTATTTCAATTTCATGAAACACTTTCCTTTTCTCTTCGTAATGGGTTATTTTCTGAATATGCGTTCTTATCATAATAAAAAAAGGCAAATTGGATGGCGTATTCTAAAAGTTCACAGCGTTCGACTATCGTAAGATACTATTTAAACGTAATCTTCTTTCTTGAAAGGAGTATTGGTCCCTTTCTTTTTTTCTCCATTCGGCTTTGGATGGCGCAGATTTTTTGGCACGCCGGTCTTTCAAAAATCCAAAGTTGGTCTACAACACTTCTTTTGTTTCAAAGCGAATATAAAGTCCCTTATATCTCTCCAGAGATTGCGGCCTATCTTGTTACGATCACAGAATTAGGATGCCCCATTCTTCTTGTGGTGGGTTTTGCTACCCGACTTGCTGTTATCCCTATGTTAATCATAACGGCTGTTATTCAGGCTACTTATCTTTGTATAAATGAGCATCTCTATTGGGCTATGCTCCTGGGTCTTCTTCTCTGTTATGGTCCAGGCAAAATCTCTCTCGATTTTTTCTTCCGAAGGGGAAAAGAAAGAAAATTCGGTTAAGTTTAAGGTTTTCATGAGAGTTATTGGTGGAAAATATCGAGGCAAAAAAATTGTTACTCCCTCCCATCAGGGGACACGCCCTACCTCTGATCGAGCACGGGAAACAATTTTCAATATTCTTCTCCATAATCCTGCGTTTGGCTCAAAGGTTTTGATCGACAAGGGAGTCTTAGACGTTTTTGCTGGCACGGGTGCTTTAGGACTCGAAAGCCTTTCAAGGGGGGCTAAATCTGTCACCTTTATTGAAAATGATAAGGCGGCTCTTTCTATTTTATATGAAAATGTGGAGGATTTTGGTCTTTCTCGCATTTGTGTTTTAGAACAAGATGCAGCTCATCTCCCCATGGCTCCAGTAACTCCTTTTGATCTTATTTTTTTGGATCCACCCTATCATCAGAATCTTGTTCTTCCCGCGTTAACGCAACTTGTCGCGCAAGGTTGGCTATCTGCGGACGCTGTCATTGTTATTGAAATTGCAAAAAATGAGTCTCTTCATTTGCCTTCTTTTCTGGAGTGTGTGGTAGAGCGAACCTCGGGTGCAGCAAAGATTTTGTTTTGTAAAAGTAGATATAGTATAAAATATTAACTATTTCTAAATTGCTTTCTAGTATTCTATTAATATGGAATAATAAATAAATTGAATGGAGTTGTTTAATGTTGAGAGAAGAGGAAGTTCGTAAGAAAGTCAAAAACTTATCAAGATTTTATATGGACGTTATCTATTTTGGAATTGTAAACGCAATTTTAATCTTGATTTGGCTTACCTTTGATAGAACGGGAACTTTTTGGCCTAAATATGTCATTGTTGTGTGGGCAGTTGCTTTAGTTTTTAGAGCTTACCGAATGGGAGTTATTCCCTTCATGTTTCACCGTGTTTCGTTTCTCAGTCAGTCTTGGGAAGATAAAAAAGTTAGAGAAATTATTCGTCGCCGCAATATTCTTCATCAAAAAGAACGTTCAGATAAAGATCAAAAGAAAAAATAGGGCAGGCTCTATAGGCCCTGAAGGATGAAAATTTCACTAACCACTCCATCAGGGGTGGACAAAACATAAATTTTTATTTATAGAGCTAGCTGGTGAGCCCAGATAGCTCAGTTGGTAGAGCAAGGGACTGAAAATCCCTGTGTCGGCGGTTCAATTCCGTCTCTGGGCACCACCCATCTTAATTTAAGGCGGAGTAGCTCAGCTGGTTAGAGCGACGGAATCATAATCCGTATGTCGGGGGTTCAAGTCCCTCCTCCGCTACCATCCTTTCTTTTACTGCTTTTTTCATATGAGTCGTCTTATTGCAGGTCGTTTTAAAACTGATTTTGATTCGATATTTTTCTAAAGAAAGTAATTATTAACTTCTTTGGGATATTATATAATAATATATGCAAATAAGGGAGGGTGGTCATGAAATTCAAAATTTTAACTATATTAGCACTATGTATTTTATTTTCAGCTGCGGTAGGGGCGGTTGGTATGGATAAGAGTTCGCCACAAGAAATGTTAAAATCTTTAAAAACAGCTCATGACATTGAAGAGGCAGGCTCCGATACATATGGAGTTGGAGGAAATATTAACATTGACACATTATCAAACAATAAAGGGAGCTAAAAAATGAACGTTAAATGGAAAAAACTTATTTTATTAACATGCTCAGCTTTTGTTTTGGCCAGCTGCGGAGAGAAGAAACCACAGGAAGCCCCAGCACCTGAACACAAACAAGAAGCTCCTCTGTTAAAGCTGAAAAAGCCAGAATCCGCCTCTCCATCAGAACAACAACAAAATAAAGAAGGAACACTGACACCGCAGCAAAAAGAAGAATTGGAAATCGACGAAGATAATGTGATAAATCCCTTTCCAGGATAAGGCAGAAGAGAGCAGAAGAGAGCAGAAGGGCAGAAGAGAGCAGAAGGGCAGAAGAGAGCAGAGTTCAGAAAGAAAGATTTTGACTTATCTGAGTTTTTACTTTTCTGCTTTTCTGCTTTTCTGTGTCACTGCCTTAACTGTTTCTTCATTCTCTCTCTTTAAAGTTTAAAGAGGAGAGAAAAAATGAAAAATAGCCTCCACTTTAAAATCAATGGAATGCATTGTGTGACCTGCGCTACACGGGTTGAGAAAGCAATTTCTACGGTAGAAGGCGTCAAGCGAGCTCAAGTCAACTTTGTCACTGAAAAAGCGGAAGCTGAGGTTGATTTTAATAGGCCTCAGCTCATTAAAGATATTCTGAATGCCATTGATCGAGAGGGCTATGAAGCAAAGCTTCTTCGGCATAAAAATTCACCTCATGACCATCATGGTATGGACCATTCTTCTCCTAACTATACGGATTTAGCCATTGCCATTGTTTTTACCCTTCCTCTTTTGGCCCATATGATCGGTTTTTATATCTCTCCCTATATTCAACTTGGTTGCGCCAGTATTGTTCAATTTTGGTCAGGACGAAGGTTTTATAAAGCGGCATGGAGCTCTCTTAAAAGTTTCACAGGAAATATGGATCTCCTCGTCGCCTTAGGAACGTCAGCTGCTTATGGTTATAGTCTGGTTGCTGTTTTCCTCAACATTCCTGATTTATATTTTGAAGCGTCTGCTGTCGTCATTACGCTGGTTCTTTTAGGCCGTCTTTTAGAAGAGCGCGCCAAGAGGTCAGCCAACGCAGCCGTCAAATCATTAATGAAGCTTACGCCGCCTACAGCCCTTGTGGAACGAGATGGTGTTTATGTGGAAGTTTTAAGTCATGACATCAAAAAAGGTGACCACCTTATGGTCAGGGCGTGGCAACGAATTCCTGTAGATGGTTTCATTTTTAAAGGAATGAGCGAGGTGGATGAGTCCATGATTACGGGAGAAAGTGTTCCTGTTTTGAAAGAGGAAGGAGACAAGGTTATTGGAGGAACAATCAATGCATCCGGTGTTCTTTATCTTGAAGCCACAAGCTTAGGGAATCAATCTACGCTTTCTCGCATGATTCAGATGGTTGAAGAAGCACAATCCTCTCGCCCTCCTATTCAAAAATTCGTAGACCAGGTTTCTGCGATTTTTGTTCCTCTTGTCCTCTCTATCAGCCTTCTAGCTTTTGGAGGATGGCTTCTTGTCGAAGGCTCCTTTCAACAAGCTCTCTTATCAGCTGTTTCTGTCCTTGTAGTAGCCTGTCCTTGCGCTTTAGGGCTTGCCACTCCCACAGCTATCGTTGTTTCCATGGGAGAGGCAGCTCGTAAAGGACTTTTGATCAAAGATCTTGAAAGTCTGGAGGCTCTGCGCAAAGTTGATTTGGTTGTTTTTGATAAAACAGGAACTCTCACTAAAGGAAAGTTTAGCCTTACTTTTTCTAAGTCTCTCTCAGAAGTTCCTCAAGATCAGTTGCTTCTTCTCGCAGCTTCCCTTCAAAAAGGAAGTGAACATCCTTTAGCAAAAGCTTTTTTAAAAGGGGCTAAAGGGCATAACCTCTTTAAGGTTGAAGATTTCGTTTCTTTCCCTGGAAAAGGGGTTCAGGGAAAAATGAATGGAGCTCTTTATTTATTAGGGTCTGAAATACAAATGCTTGAACAGGGAATTGAGGTTCCTGCCTCCCGTAGGGCCGAGCAAACGACAGTTTATTTGGCGAAAGAAAAAGACCTTCTTGGCGTTTTTTATCTTGCCGATACGCCGCGCAGGAAGGCGCGGGAGACGCTTGATAGGTTGAAGGCCATGGGTTTAAAAACCGTGATGCTGACAGGAGACTCGAAGGAAACGGCCCAACTTATCGGAGAAAAAGTGGGGATTGATGACGTTATTGCGCACCTTCAGCCAAAAGATAAAATTAGGTATGTTAAAGCCCAAGAGCAGCGCCATCACAGGGTAGCTATGGTAGGCGATGGCGTTAACGATGGTCCCGCGTTAGCCGCGGCAAGCGTGGGTTTTGCAATGGGATCAGGCACAGATGTAGCCATGGATGCAGCTCCAATGACGTTGATGAATCCTTCCCTTGAACTCATTCCTTATGCTTTTATGCTTTCAAAAAAAACCTTTCGCATTATCCAGGAAAATCTTTTTTGGGCATTTATTTTTAATATCGTGGGGATTGGCTTTGCGGCCTTTGGCCACCTCAGCCCAGAAATAGCAGGTGGTGCTATGGCTGCAAGCAGCGTGATTGTGGTTACAAATTCATTGCGATTGAAGAGGGGATAGGGGGGTGGCCTCAAGAGGTGTTTTGACTTTGATCTCTTCATCGAGATAACAAGTTATTGACTTTGGAATCTATACACTGCGATGCATCTATACGAGCTTCCAAGTTCACAAAAGCACTTCCCTTTTAGATTTTATAAAATTGGGAACGTTTGAATATTTATAAAATATAAAAAACCATATGTCACTGCAACGTGATTGCAAGGAAAAATAAGGGGAGCACCTTCAAATTGGGTGTTTTCATTCCCTTTCATCCATAGTAAGAATAAAGCCAAAGGTAACTATTCACCAACCGGTGTCATCCTTGGCAAGAAATGCCGTTGTTTTTCTTATGAAAAATAAGCTTTTTCTAACCCAAAGTTGACACGTATGGGGGGTTAGGGGTTATACCCAAAGAACCAGAGAAGGCATGGATCGTGAATCTTTCTTCAAGTCAGTTTATGAATACACCTCTGAATGGGAGCCTCACAGACTATTTCAATATCCTTTTATTCATGGGAGTGGCTTTTGGGCTTTCCATTTTTTTGGTGCTTTTGTCTTTTTGGCGGGGCCCAAGTAGGCCAGATCCTGCAAAGCTGTCTTCTTATGAATGTGGGTTCGATGCCTTTAGTGATGCGCGCTTGAAGTTTGATGTCCGTTATTACCTTATAGCCATTTTGTTTATTATTTTTGATCTTGAAATTGCTTTTCTTTTTCCTTGGGGGGTGAGCTTAAAAGATATTGGTTTCTTCGGGTATTTCTCCATGTTAGTTTTTTTAGCCCTCTTAGCTGTGGGATTTATTTATGAATGGCGCAAAGGGGCTTTGGAATGGGAATAAAAAAACCATTGCTGTCGAAAGAAGCTTTAAGAGCAGGATATGGCGTTGAAGCTATTCCGACAGGGGTTTCTCCCGATATGCTCCTTGAAGCGCTTAGCCAAGAGGTAAGCCAAAAAGGGTTTATCGTGACCCAATTGGATAAGGTTGCGGCCTGGGCTCAGGCAGGCTCTTTATGGCCTATGACTTTTGGTCTTGCCTGCTGTGCGATTGAAATGATGCAGACAGCAGCTGCTCGTTACGATCTTGATCGTTTTGGGGTGGTCTTCCGCCCTAGCCCTCGTCAATCAGATCTTATGATTGTGGCGGGAACACTCACCAATAAAATGGCGCCTGCTTTGCGGAAAGTCTATGATCAAATGGCTGAACCCCGCTATGTTATTTCCATGGGATCTTGTGCGAATGGGGGGGGATACTATCATTATTCTTATTCCGTCACGAGAGGGTGTGATCGAATTGTGCCAGTTGATGTTTATGTCCCTGGCTGCCCTCCAACTGCAGAGGCTTTACTTTACGGTATCTTACAGCTTCAGCGGAAGATCCAACGCGAAGCGCATTTTTCACGGTGTTAGGACCCATGGGTATATCTCAAGAACTGGAACATCTAGGAAATTTGGTAACAGAAGAAATTGGAACAGATATTCTTTCTTGGTCGGTGGCTTATAATGAGCTCATGGTGACTGTGGAAAGGCAGTCTATTGTTCGGGTTTTGACGTACTTAAGAGATTCTGAATTTTTTCATTTTGCCCAATTGATGGATGTTTGTGGTGTAGATTACCTGGGACGGGACCCGCGCTTTGACGTGGTTTACAACCTTTTGTGTTTATCGCACAATCGACGCCTTCGCCTTAAAGTTGAGGTGGAGGAGGGAATGCCTGTGCCTTCTGTGACCTCTGTTTATAGCAGCGCGAATTGGTGGGAGCGTGAGGTTTTCGACCTTTATGGAATTCCCTTCGATGATCATCCTGATTTGAGACGAATTCTAACAGATTATGGTTTTGAAGGTCATCCTCTTCGCAAGGATTTTCCGCTGACAGGATATGTTGAAGTGCGCTACGATGAAGAGCAAAAGCGGGTTGTGTACGAGCCTGTCAAATTGCCGCAAGCTTTCCGAACTTTTGATTTTGAAAGTCCGTGGGAGGGAATGGATGATGCTGCTCGATTATTCAATCCAAAAGAGGGGCGAACTCATGACTGACGCTCTCCAAAAGGACTCCCCAAAAACTCAAAGCTTTACATTAAATTTTGGACCGCAACATCCGGCTGCTCATGGAGTTTTGCGCTTGATTTTAGAAATGGATGGTGAGATCGTTCAACGGGCTGATCCCCATATTGGGCTTCTTCATCGAGGGACAGAAAAACTAATTGAATATAAGACCTATCTTCAAGCTATACCCTACTTCGATCGCTTAGATTATGTTTCCCCTATGTGCCAAGAGCATGCATTTGCCTTAGCAGTTGAAAAATTGTTGGATCTTGAAATTCCTCTCAGGGCTAAATACATCCGCGTTCTTTTTTCTGAAATAACACGCATCTTAAATCATCTTCTCAATATCACCACCATGGCGATCGATCTGGGCGCAACGACTCCTCTTTTGTGGGGGTATGAAGAGCGGGAAATTCTCATGGGGTTTTATGAACGTGTTTCAGGAGCCCGCATGCATGCAAATTATTTTAGGCCGGGAGGTGTCCATAAAGATCTTCCTCGTGGCCTTGCCCAGGATATTGCAGCCTTTGCGGATCGATTTCCTCAAGTCCTCGATGACCTTGAAAGACTATTGACGGATAATCGTATTTTTAAGCAGCGGACGGTTAATATTGGTGTTGTAAATGCGGAACAAGCGTTGGACTGGAGCTTTAGTGGGCCTATGTTGCGGGCTTCTAATGTTGCCTGGGATTTGCGCCGTAACCAGCCCTATGAGGTCTACGATCAGATAGACTTTTTGGTGCCAGTTGGAAAACATGGCGATTGTTATGATCGTTATCTCGTCCGCATGGAAGAAATGCGTCAGAGTGTGCTTATCATAAAGCAATGTCTGGAACAAATGCCTGAGGGACCCGTCAAAGTCAAAAACTATAAAATCACGCCTCCTCCACGGGCGGAGATGAAAACGTCCATGGAAGCCTTAATCCACCACTTTAAGCTTTTTACGGAAGGTTACCATGTGCCAAAGGGTGAAACTTATACAGCCGTTGAAGCTCCTAAGGGCGAGTTCGGCGTCTATTTGATCTCGGATGGAAGTAATCGACCTTATCGATGTAAGATTAGGCCGCCCAGCTTTGCCTTTCTGCAAGCTTTAGATTTAATGGGGAAAGGGCATATGCTCGCGGATATACCTAGCATTATTGGGTCGCTCGATATTGTCTTTGTGGAAATTTA
>JAKBAL010000043.1 GCA_021809225.1 Pseudomonadota bacterium
GATCACTCAATATGATGAAGAGGGCCTCGCCATCCATGAAGGCGATCATAAGCAATGAGTCCCTTACGCAAAGCCCAATCTGCTATTTTTTGAAGCTGAGGATCAAGGGTTGTACGAACCGTAAGGCCTCCTTGATAAAGGGATGCCTCTCCATGTTTGGAAATGAGGTTGCGACGTACTTCTTCGGCAAAATAATCAGCCTTCACTACATGAGCTGGATCGGGTCGCCTGAGTTCAATAGGTTCTGCTTTAGCAGCAAGAGCTTCTTCGTGGGTAATGACTCTCTCTTCATACATGCGGGAAATAACCCAGTCACGTCGAGCCTTAGCAGCCGCATAGTTTTGTTTTAGATTGTATCGACTTGGCGCCTTGGGAAGCCCAGCCAAAAACGCAGCTTCGGCTATTGTCAGCTCATCTAAGGATTTATTAAAATAATTAAGAGCAGCGGCACCAACGCCATAGGAACCGGCGCCTAAATAAATCTCATTGATATAAATCTCTAAGATTCGATCTTTACTCAACGCATTTTCAATACGAAAGGCGAGAATGGCTTCCTTAATCTTTCGTTCATAAGAAGCCTGGGTGGCAATGCTTGAAAGGAGAAGATTCTTGGCGACTTGTTGGGTAATCGTAGAAGCTCCCATAGGACGTTTGTTTGTCCCTCTTTGAGCGAAATTAACAACTGCAGCTCTAATAATTCCCGCATAATCAAGGCCAGAATGTTCATAAAAATTTTTATCTTCGGCAGCTAAAAATGTTTGTATTACACGACGTGGAATGGCTTCAATGGGAACAAAGACACGCTTTTGCGTTGCGTATTCTGCAAAAAGACGTCCATCACTTGCATAGATACGGCTAACGACAGGAGGTTCATATTTTGCAAGTTGAGCATAATCAGGAAGTCCTCGCCCAAAATAATACAAGACCATCAACGCTCCTATAGCCCCTGCTAGGCTGAACGTAAATAAGATGGTGAAAGTCCAGGTAAAGAAACGAAGCATTGCTAATATAATTCATCTAGATTTTCGTTACTTTGACGAGAGATGGGATGTGGGTCAATAGAAATCTATCACATGCACGCATCTTTTTCCTGTTAAAGCAGAAAAACTTCTCTCTTGCCTAACCGAAAGAACTCTTTTACAAGTCTTTTACGTTGTACTTCCCGTTCTTAGTGCTGGAATAATTTTAGACATCTGATTACTATTCAACTTAGAGAAAAATGGAATGAAAAAAAGTTTAAAGAAAAAAGGTATCCTAATTTGTGGAGGTCTCACTTTTTTCGTAGCCGTCTTCTTATATTTATCTTTTGATACTTTTTATGTAAGTGGTAATTTTCGCACTACCCAAGACCCCATTTCATCAACCCAACATGTAAATTTAATCGGACTCAGGGAACTTCGAGCTTCAGGTTCGGCACCTATTCGCTTTTCAGAACTCCAAAAAAGGACCAGCCATATTAAAGAACCTAAAATTATAGTCGATGGAATGGCGGAACTCCACGGTTTTATAAAAGGTATTCCAACAACTTTTTTTGCTTATCAGCGCAAATCTCCAAATTTGAAACATGTTCTTAGACGGTGGATTTTCACGGGGACGTCACAAGTGCGCCCTGATCTGGTTATGACTGAAGAAGAGGAAGCAAAAAAATATGGATTCAGCTATAAAAAACTTACCATTGGAAGTAAATTTATCGCCCCTGATAAGGATATTGATGAAATAATGGATTTTTATGAAAATTTGCCTCAGAATGCTTGGCTTCATTTTCATTGCGCACAAGGAAAGGGGCGTACATCTATGCTTCTTGTGTTACTAGACATTGTGAAAAACGCTCCAAAGGTATCGCTTGAAGATATTGTTAAACGACATCATGTCCTTGGGTCAGAAAATTTAATGATTATAGACGCTTGGAAAAAAGGGAGCTACACGAAGAAACAGCTTGAAGAACGGAAGGAATTCCTAATGAAATTTTATTCTTTTATCTGCCAAAAAAAAGCTGGAGAAATTCAACGCTGGTCTGATTGGAACCACAAATGGAAATTAGAACATCAGGCAAAGGCTTCAACTGCTGCACTCTTAGGGGAGCATTTAAAATAATGGTTCGCACATTTTTAAGAAGAAAAAGTATTCTTGTAGGAGGAGGAATCGGAGTATTTGCGGGTCTTATTATATTTATCCTCTGTAATGCTTATTTTGGGGATGAGTTCCACACGATGCAAGATAAAATTTCTCCATCTGAGAAAGTCGATTTGACTGGAATGCGACAAATCCAAGCTTCTGGAGGAAGTCTTCCCCGTTTCCCAGCTCTTAAAATAAGACTGAATTCTACCAATGTAGATAAAATTATTGTTGTGAATGCTGAGTCTGATCCAATGGACTATGTTAGGGGTATTCCCATAACCCTCCTCGGGTATAGAGACAAACTTCCGGAATGGAAGCATTATATTCGACGACTCATATTTACAGGCTCTTTTGAAATTCCTTCTGATCTTTTTACTACTGAAGCTGAAGAAGCGAAAAAATACGGATTTGATTATCAAAATATCATTATTAGAAGTCGATTTAACACACCCGATAAAAATATTGATACCTTTGTAACATTTTTAGATAATTTACCACAAAATGCCTGGATTCATTTTCATTGCCATCATGGAAGAGGACGAACGACATTGATGCTCGTTATGTTAGATATTATAAAAAATGCCCCCCAAGTTGCATTAAAAGATATTATAAAGCGGCAACATTTTATTGGATTTGTTGATTTATTTAATACGACGGTTTGGAAAAAGGGAAGCTATACGAAAGAAATGCTTGAAGATCGAAAAAAGTTTATTGAACAATTTTATATCTTCGTTTGTCAGCGGAAAGCGGGCGGAATTCAGCGTTGGTCTGAATGGAAGCAGATGCAGAAAAAAGAGATATGATGAAAATCCTAAGACCAAGAAACCTTCTTATCGTAGGAGGTCTCTTCTCTCTTATTGGCTTTATGTTGTTCTTATTCTTTGAGGCATTTTTCAGTGGAAATTTTCGTACTACCCAAGATAGGATCTGGTCAACTCAAAATATTAATTTGACAGGATTAAGAGAGCTTAAGGCTTCTGGGGGAACATCCGTCCGTTTCCCTGATCTTAAAAGAAAACTTAGCCATGTTAAAGATCATATTATGATTGTTGATGGCATAACGGAATTTCATGGGTATGTAAAAGGCATTCCAACAACTTTTTTTGCCTACCAGAACCCCAATCCCCACTGGAAATATTACATTAGGCGATGGGTATTCACAGGGACAGCAAAAGTACGGCCTGATCTTGTCGTATCTGAATCAGAAGAAGCGAAAAAAAATGGTTTTTCATATGCCTACCTTAAGGTGGGAAGTAAATTCATTTCATCAGATGAAACGATTGATCAAATCGTGACGTTATTTGATAGCTTACCCCAAAACACTTGGGTTCACTTCCATTGTCATTACGGTAAGGGAAGAACGTCCATGATGCTGGTCATGTATGACATTATGAAAAATGCACCAAGAGTTTCATTGAATGATATTGTTAGACGTCAACACGTCTTGGGATCAGAAGATTTGTTGAACACTGTTGTTTGGAAAAAAGGAAGTTATACAAAAGATCAGCTTAAAGAACGTGCAATGTTTATTTCAGCATTTTATACGTTTGTTTGCCAGCGAAAAACAGGGGGAACTCAACGTTGGTCCGACTGGTATACGTTACGAAAAACGCAACACTTCTTACCAACAATTATCCCCCCTTCGCCTTAAAAGTTAGGAAAAAAAAGTATGTTCAAAGGTTCCAAGAAAAAATACGTCCTGGCAATAGGCATCTTAAGTTTATTAATCGGCCTTATCTGTCTTGTGTTTATAGAGGCCCACCAAATGCAAGATATCCGAACGATGCAGGATGAAATTCACTCTACGGAAAAGGTTGATTTGACAGGACTTAGAGACATTCGAGCATCTGGTGGCAACCTCCCTCGCTTTCCAACACTTGCGAAGAGATTCAGCCATCTAAAAGAAAATATAATCATTGTTAATGCTGAGTCTAAGTTAACAGGATATATTAAAGGACTTCCCGTAACCCTGTTCGGGTATAAAAACCCAAGCCCAGAGTTGAGGCATTATATACGTCGTCTTGTTTTTACAGGTACGTTTAGGGAGAGCCCTGATGCCGTCTCTTCTGGGGCTCAAGAAGCTAAGAAACATGGTTTTACTTATAAAAATCTTGTTATTGGAAGCAGGTATAGTGCACCCGATCAAAACATTGACAACATCGTAACCTTTTTTGACAAGTATGCACAAAATTCTTGGATTCATTTTCATTGTAGCCATGGGAAAGGGCGGACATCCATGCTTCTTGCGATGTTGGATATTATGAAAAATGCTCCTCATGTAAAATTAAAAGATATTTTTAGACGTCAGTATCTCTTAAAATCAATTGATTTAACGGATATGACCCGTTGGCTCAAGGGAGGATACACAAGCGAAATGCTTGAAAATCGAAAAAAATTTATTGAAGATTTTTATACTTTTATTTGTCAGCGGAAAGCGGGCGGAATTCAGAGTTGGTCTGAATGGCGCAAAGCCTCAACTCAACCAGGGGCGAAGATTAATATTGCCAATTAAAAAGAAAATTAAGCTTGTTGTTTTGAAATATCATTCAACTAACTTTAACCACTCCTCCTCAGAAAGAATTGTAACGCCCAATTCTTTTGCAGCCTTGGCTTTTGAACCCGCGTCCGCTCCCACCACGACATAATCTGTTTTGGATGAAACAGAACTAGAAACCTTGGCTCCTAAGGCTTCCGCACGAACCTTTGCTTCAGATCGCGTCATGTGTTCCAGAGCTCCTGTAAACACAATCGTTTTACGAGAAAACGGACTTGAACCCACCTGAAGAGGTTTTTCATCTAAAACCGTTATCTCACTTAAAAGCTCAAGCAAAACAGTAAGGTTGTGAGGCTCATCAAAAAAAGCAATCAAGTCTATGGACACACTGGGGCCAATTCCATCGATAGAAAGAAGGTCTGTGTAAGCTTCACCCGTCGGATCTTTCGCTGCAATCATAGCCTCTTTCCACGCGCTGTAAGAGATATAATGGCGCGCGAGAAGCTTAGCTGTTGCTTGCCCGACTTGAGGAATACCAAGGGCATAGATAAAACGTTGGAGAGGAATTCTTCGCCTAGCTTCAATCGCTTTGAATAAATTTTGAGCTGAAAGATCTCCCCACCCTTCTCGATTACGCAAGGGCGTAAGGCTTTGCCGATCCCGCATCTCTAAAGTAAAGATATCTGCAGGTGACTTGATCAGTCCTTCCTTATAAAAAGCGTCCACATGCTTGGAGCCAAATCCATCAATATCAAAAGCATCCCTTGAAACAAAATGACGAAGTCGCAGAGCCGCTTGGGCTGTACATATAAGCCCTCCGATGCACTTTCTGGCGACTTCTCCGGGTAAGCGAATGGCGTGTGAACCGCATACAGGGCAGATATGAGGAAAATCAAAAGGTTTTGAGTCTTTTGGTCTTTTATCCAAAAGAACACTCACAACTTGAGGGATGACATCCCCCGCCCGTTGAATGATGACCGTGTCTCCTACGCGAACGTCTTTTCGAGCAATTTCATCTTCATTATGAAGGCTTGCTCTTGCAACGACGACTCCCCCCACTGTGATGGGCTCAAGAACAGCAACAGGAGTGAGAGCTCCCGTTCGCCCAACTTGGATCAGAATATCATTGAGATGGGTTTGTGCTTTTTCAGCAGGGAACTTATGAGCAAGCGCCCACCGTGGCGCGCGCGTTGAATACCCCATTCGATTTTGCCACTCAATATTGTTAACTTTATAGACAATCCCATCGATGTCGTAGGGAAGAGTCGCTCTTTTAGCTTCGAGATCACGGTAATAGGTTAGAACCTCTTCCACGTTTTTACACAGTCGGGCCAAAGGATTAACGACGAATCCCCACCCCTTTAGTTTCTCTAGAAATTCCCAATGGGTTGTGACATGAAAAGGCGCATAATCATCGCAGGCATACGCAAAAAACTTGAGAGGACGGCTTGCTGTTACCTGAGGATCAAGCTGGCGCACCGATCCTGCGGCCGTATTGCGAGGGTTAATAAAAAGAGGGAGGTTTTGGGCCTGCCTTTCCTCATTCATGACCATGAAATCTTCATGACGCATATAAACTTCTCCCCGAATTTCGGTGGCAGGGGGAAAGTCTTGGGCGTTTATAGAACGGGGGATATCCTTAAGTGTTTTCAGGTTGGCTGTAATGTCCTCTCCCTCCGTCCCATCTCCTCGCGTTGCACCAAGAATGAATCGGCCTTTCTGATATTCTAGCGTTGCGGAAAGGCCATCAATTTTGGGCTCAGCAACAATTTCAATGGGTGTTTCTGGAGAAAGGCCTAAAAATCGCCGTATACGATCCATAAAGTCGTAAATATCTTGATCCTCAAACCCATTATCCAAAGACAAAACAGGTTTGCGGTGTTTTACCTTTTTAAAGGGCCCCACGAGAGGAGAACCAACCCTTAAGTTGGGGCTATCTTCTCGAATGAGGTGGGGAAAGCGTTTTTCAATGGCTTCATTTCGTGAACGGAGCGAATCATACTCCGCATCACTGAGTTCGGGTTGATCTTCGAGATAATAGAGACGATCATGCTGTGCAATAAGATTTGCAAGCCTTTTGAGCTCTTCCTTGGCCTCTGCTTCCGCTATTTTTTCAATTGGCAGTTGGCTTGTTTCCATTACTCCCCTCCCATCAAGCGTTTGGCGGCAGCCCTTGCTTCTTCTGTGATTTCTTCGCCGGCTAACATTCGTGCTACTTCTTCTTGTCGTTCTTTGCGATCCAGAGCTTTGAGATGAGTAGTGGTTCCGTGGTCCTCCATAACCTTAAAGACAACAAGATGTCGTGTTCCATGAGAAGCAATTTGAGGAGAATGGGTAATGGCCAAAACCTGAATGTTCTGAGAAAGTGCTTTTAATCTCTCGCCCATAGCTGACGCAACAGCCCCCCCAGTACCACTTTCAATTTCATCAAAAATAAGGGTAGGTATGGCACCTGATTGAACAAGGACAACTTTAAGGGCCAGCATCAAGCGAGAAAGCTCCCCTCCTGAGGCAATGGCCGAAAGACGCCCTTCAGGGGCGCCAGGGTTTGTTTGGATATAAAATTCAACTTGATCAATTCCGGCAGGTCCCCAGGCTTCTGGGGCAAGGGTTTCAAAATTTACCCGAAACACAGCGCGATCCAATTTTAAAGGTGGCAGTTCGGCTGCAAGGGCTGCTTCAAGAGATCTCGCAGCCTTTTCACGCCTTTCAGAAACAAAACGGGCTTGCTCCAGAAAAAGGTTTTTAGCTGCAGATACAGCTGTTTCAAGTGTGCTAAGATGATCCTCTCCCTGCTCTAAAGCCATCATTTCTTCTTTGAATTCAATCAGCCGAGAAACAAGGTCCTCAGCAAGATATTTACGTGATAACGATCTTAAAACATAGAGACGATTTTCAATGATCTCAAAATCTTGCGGTGTTCCAGCAACCTCAGCTTTTAAAGCTTTTATTCCCTCTAAGACTTCTTGCCCTTCCACGATTGCTTGGTCGGAAGCCTTGAGAAGGGGATTAATTTTTTCTGGAAGGAGGTCTTGAATCCGACTTAGAGCCTTATGAGATTGAAACAACCCAGTAAGGGCAGTGGAAATAGTCTGATCAACCTCCAAAAGAGTTTCAGCTATTTTTGCTCGGTGAGCAATGAGAGAACGGTCAGCTTCAAGGGATTCTTCTTCTCCCACCTTAGGATCGGTTTTTTCGATGTCTTCAATCGCAGAGCGGAGAAAGATTTGGCGTTCAAAAGATTTAGCCAATTTTTCTTGAAAAGTGTGAAGGGCAGTTTTTGCCTTTTGATAGTCTTCAAAAGCTGTTTGTAGAGGACCCTTTTCAATTCTTCCATAAGCATCAAGAGCACTCAGGTGAGATTTAGCATCCAGCAATTGATCAAATTGACCATGAATTTCCACAAGATTTTGACCTAAACGACGCATTAAAGCTTGGGTGATGAGTTGGTCATTAAGAAAACATTTGCTCTTCCCGTCAGCTTCTAAGACACGGCGAAAGATAACCTCTCCCCCCTCGTAAGAAATTCCTTGCTCGTCAAGTTCTTGCCAAATGGGATGAGAAGAAGGAAGAGAAAAGGTTGCAGTCACTTGAGCTTTTGATGCACCTTGCCGCAAAAGACGGGCTTCAGCCCGCGTCCCCAGAGCAAGACCGAGAGCATCGAGAAGAATGGATTTTCCCGCGCCAGTCTCGCCAGTTAAGACGCAAAGCCCTCTTTCAAAATCAATTGAGAGATCATTGATGAGAACGATGTTGCGGATGGAAAGTGCTTCGAGCATGAAGTCCTACTTTATAAAAACCTCTTCATATATACATAATATTGATGAAAGTGTTAATGGGTAATTGAAAAGGCCTGATACCCATCCACCCATCCGTACCTTCTTGGCAAAAAAGGTTGTTTAACCCAAAGACATGTGTAAGGGGAGTCGCGCTTGAAAAAAAACTGGATATGGTATAATAAAAAATAAAAGTCGTTGTTATATATCACAGTCAGCACTACATTCATTTTACAATATAATTTTATTTCAATGTGGTTGTTATGAAAAAGAAGTTTTTAAGGTTTTTATCAGTCGTTATTATGGGAAGCCCATTGGTTTCCTTTAAGAACCCAGCTGTAGCTGAAGATGAGTGGGAAGTCGTGACGAATAAAGAGCGTCATACTGTCCATATTTATCCTAAGAGGGGGGCGTATGAGTCACATAAGGGTTATTCCCATCTTTATAATGACACTTTACCCAAAGCGCCTCTGTTCCAGACATACATGCACGCTATTCATAGCCATATGAAGCCCGAAGTTCCTTTTTATCTGCATATTCCCCAATCCGCTTTACCCAAACTTCCGGATACGATTCGATCAGAGATAGTAGCAGATGGTGTTGATAACAATTCTGTTAAGATATTTGCAGTTGGACAGTCTTTTCCTTATGAGCATGAAGGCTGGCACAATGGTTTCTATCCCCAGTATGGAACTGATCCCCTTGCTCCTCATAAAGGAGAGTATGATACCCGAAGAAGAGTCAAGGTTATGATCACTGACAGTGATTCCAAGAGAGTAAAGTTCGAACGCATCATCAATGGGGAAGCTGTACAGATTAACAATACGGAAGAAGGGGGGGCTGTCTTAAAAAGTATCGTTCCTAACAAATCATCTATTACGCATCCAGTCGGTAAGGACAAATTAGTTGTTGTTTCACCTGTCCCCATAGGAGTGTCCGGCTTAGATCGAAGTTCTGGGCAAAGTTTGTGGTCCTATGTATCTTATTCAGAGGGAGGCGCCCATAAGGCGATCATTACATTACATTTATTGTTAGATTACCCTCAAACGATAAAAGTAGAGAAAAAACTATGGGGCACTGAGGACGTACCCGATAATTTTGGTCTCCTTCCTTCTGGAACACACAGAAATACGACTGCACAGCTCGCTGGCCTCTTTGAAACGCTAAAAGAGGAACCTGAATTCAAGGGTCGGGGTCAGCATTTTCAAAAACTTCTTCACCTTATTAAAGAACCACCTGTTCCCGTTGTACAACCAGCTCCTCGTGTTCCCGTTGTACAACCAGCGCCTCGTGCTCCAGTAGTCGTGCAGCCGGTGCCCTCTGTGCCAGTAAAAAAAGTGGCATCTCTTGCTCCAGTGGTAAAGAAAGCAATTCCTGCTCCCGTAAAGAAGGCAGTGCTTCCTGCTCCCGTAAAGAAGGCAGTGCTTCCTGCTCCC
>JAKBAL010000044.1 GCA_021809225.1 Pseudomonadota bacterium
CCTACGCTGTTAAAGAATTCAGGTTAAGAAGGTTGTTTTGCGAGGAAAAAAGCAGATAGCTTTGTGTCCTTCATTTTACTTCCGCGAGAAGAGCCAAATTCAAAAGCGTAGGCATCTTTAAGACAAGAGCCAAAAATCCCTGCAACGGTTGAGATAATCCCTACGGCCTCTCCGGGCAGACTCATCCGATAAAGAGTAATGGTGATCAAGCAGGCAATCAGGCCTAAGGCTGCAGAAATAACCATGATATCGGCGCGTAAATTGCTTCGACCGGCTTGTGCTAAGGCAATATCGCGAAGGCGGGCGTTTTCTCTATCCTTGACTTCCTCTAAATCTAATTCGTGGGCCATTTTTTGAACAGCTTGTTGAAACTCAAGAGCTTTTTTAGGATCTGCTTTCAAAGAGTGGAGAATTTGTAAGGGTTCTTTTTCTCGTGTAATAGACTGAGCAATGTTGACCACTTTTTGGGCTGTTGCGTGACCATTTTCTCTCCCCAGCCAACGAGCGATAAGAGGAACAAACTCGGTTAAGGCATGGGCAAGAGGGAGGAGCGGAAAACTCATATCTAGCCTCATCTATCAAGTTTATAAAAAATATGATGACCGACGCGAAGCGTGACTTTTTCTGCTTTTGCCCAAAAGGGCTTGGACGTCAAGGCATGATAATGGTCGCTATCTCTCGTTAAATCAGGCCATATGCCCTTTATCGTTTTGTGAGCAACTGTTCTGCACAATTTAAAAAGGGGATCTTTTTCAAGGTCTTCTTGTTGAATTAGAGGGCGATTGGGATCATTACTATCCCAACAAGAGAATTGATGTGGCTTTAAGCAGACTTCTGTTAGCGTTTTGCCATATTTCCCTCCTCTTTTGAAACGATTCATAATAACATTCGCCACGGTTATAAGGGCTATCGGACCGTTTTGCGCATATTCGCCTCGGGCTTCCCCATAAAGTGTGCGGGTACACACATCAAGGTCATGATCCGTCATTGGATGTCTCCTTTCAGAAGTTGTTGCCATGTCTTTCCGTTAAAAAAGATAAGAGTTGGATCGTTTTTTCCTAACAAGAGTGCAAGTTTTCCCAAGGATTCTTCTTTCTGTAACGTGGCTTTTTCATAAAGGGGGAGTGAGGATGAAGGTGGTTTTGGGAGGGACAAAATTTCTTGCCAGAAATGGTTGTTTTGTTCCCAGAGGGTACTGGTATGATCTTTTATGCAGCTATAAAGGGAAGTCTCATAAGTAACGAGATCCAGCTTTTTATAAAGTGTTTGCGGAAACCATTTGCCACGGAGAATAAGGGTTGGTTTAGGTAAAGTGAAGGTTCCAAAGTCTGTTCCAAAAGTTCCTATGAGCGTCATTTGATCTCCTTGAACTTGGATAGTCCCAATTCCCTCTCCCGCCTCTGGATGGGTTTCAAGAGTTTTTAAACGTGTTTCGAGCTCTCTAAAATTGCCGTCGATTTCTTCAGCGGTTAATGGAGCGCCCTTTGCAAAACGATAGGTTATCGACATGATATTGCCTCCTTAGGGGGAAAGAAAAAGGCCCGTCTTCAGAAGAAAGACGGGCCTTTTGTGTTTATAAAGTTATTTGACTTATTTCGAAGGGTTGAAATAAACGTTGATGAATGTGGTATCCCCATGGATAGGTTCGCACAGAAATGAGGAAAATTGCGTTTCCCCAAGCTCAGTTGATACGTTGATATGGGCATATCCTGCAGCAAGTGCTGCAGGAAGGGATAAATACTCTTCTTTTTGTGGATCAGGATTAAAAATGATGCCCCTTCCTCCCTTTGGAGGAAGAATTTGTTGTTGTTGTAATGCTGAAGAGCTAACGAGTCTCACCCGTGTTTGGTTATGGGTTGAGGTAAGAGAGTAATAGATCTGCTGAATCTTATCCAAAGCAATGCCTTCTTTGTAATACCCGCCATATCCCCGCAAAATACACGCATCAAGAATTCCTGGCGGGGAAGTTAAAACCTGACCTGACTCAAAGGTTGTGTGTCGTTCTTGATGATTTTGGGATTCAACTCGGAAAGGCTTAACATAAATTGTTTGTCCAATTTCAAGTCGTCCTGATGACAAAGTTTTTCCCCGAAACGTAAAGGGCTTCCCTTGGTAAATGCCATGACCAATGTCTGTATAGTTAAGAGCAAGGGCTTGCCATTGTGAGTTTTCAATCTCTTGGTCATAACCAAAAGCAATAGCCTCCTTTTCATAGAGAAGAGTATTCTCGAGCGCCTCGCCTTCAGAAATTAATCCGACTTTGATTGTTTTATTGGTAAGAGGAAGGGGCTGGAGAGAACACCTTAAAATCAAGGTTTCAGCAACAATTTTGGTTTCTTCTATTAACGTACAGTCCGCGGGATGAAAAATCTCTAAGACTCCTTCTTCTTGATTGAGTTCAGGCAAGGGAGGTTCATAGCCTTCTGCAGAAGGCATAAAAGGAAGAATACGCATGGATTTTCCGAGGTTGTTATATGGGTTGGGGTTTTTTTAAAGAGAGTCTGATTGTTTACGCGTCATAGACTTTGTCACATTTCCCAATTTTAACAATGAGAATGCACAGTTTATGATCCTTAATATGACAAATAATGCGAAATTTTTCGACTCGGTAGCGCCAAAGCCCTGCCTTTGTATTTCCAAGCGGTTTTCCAAAATCCTTTGGATTTTTGGCGGTAAGTATCCTTTGTCTTATATAAGTTTGTATCTGCAGTTGCTCTGGCTTGGAAATTTTTTCAAGCTCTTTTAAAGCGCTTTCTTTAAATTTAATGGTCCAACCCAAGCTTTTTCTCCACCTCTTCTAAGGTATATTCTTTTTCGTTTTTTGAAAGACGAGCCAAAGCAATAAGATATTCTTCCCTATCTTCAAGGAATTCCTCAACAGCTTGTCGGATCAAATAACTTTTATTTCGGTCCAATTCATGGGAAAGATGATTAAGCCGTTTGTCAAGGCTGTCGGGGATTCGTATGCTAATTGTGGTCATGAAGTTTCTCCATATTATATATTATTATTATGTAATATATTGTAATACAACGCAAGACAAATTTTAACTTTTGATGACAACGTGCTTAGGTGCGGACCATGTTGCAGCCATCCTCACTGAAATAACGTGATCGAATATTTCTTTCGTTCTTAAGTCTTTAAAAAATAATTTAAGTCGTGTTGGTTTTTGAGAAAGCGCCTTTTTTAATCCAGAAGGAGTTTTGTAGAGATATTTGACAATTTCTGCCTCTTGCTCTTCAGGCCCATTGATGAGCTCAATTCCCCTTAAAAAGGGAGTTGTTCTCGTCTCTTGGAAAGGAGTTTTATCTGCATAGGTAAAATAGGTGAGTCCTGAGGATGTTTGGTGAATGGCATTTGCATTCACTTGATACATTTCTTCATAATCGTTTTCGAGTGCATAGGAAGATGTGGGGGCTTCCTTTTGATCCATTTTATCAATCTTTCCTGTTCCCACGGAACAAAGCAGTGTGACTTGAACGAAACGTTCGCCAGTTTCTCCTTTTGCAAACAAAGTGTATTTTACCACTTTGCCTCTCACTTGATCGCCAGGTAAACGTGGATCAGTCAGGATAACGGTTGTATCGGTGGTAATATCTTTTAAGACTTCCCATGAACCTTCAAAAAAAACCTCGAGAGCTCGTGCACTTTTAGCGAGTTCTACTTTCGCCCGCTCCATCGCATGTTCTGCCGCTTGACGTCCGCGATCTGTTAAAAAGAAGGAAGCTCGAGCTGGATCGCCAAGAGGCGTGTGAAAAATCCTCTTCATCGTCCACTTCATTTGATCTTCCTCGAAAGAAAGGCCAGTACGATGTGTGGTATTACATCGATAGATCTTATTTTTATAAGATACTTTTGTTCCCTGGTAATACATTGTTTCAGGCTTCCAGGAATAAACGTTAGGATCTGGATTAATATTTTGTAGAGTAAAGTTTAGTACTTTTTGCTCACTTTCTCCTGGGTATAGGGGTTGAAAAGTGTGGTGGAGGGTGAAGTTAAGTGTTTCTTTCCTTTTCTGCTGGTATTGCCAGCCGACCCATAGGATGGGAGTAAACCAGTAACGTTGAAGACGATAGGATTGAGGTTGATCTTCCTCTCCCAAGAGGCACAGAGAAGGTGAATAATGGGGATAGAGCAGCGAAGAAGGAGAGGTGGAGTTAAGTTTGCTTTTGAGGATCCATATGCCTGAACGGCCCAAACGTTTACCGGATATGGGCCAATTTTTGAAAAGAGAATTTTTAGTATAAGTACTCACTTTTGAGAGAGGAAAGGCTCGGCGAAGGGAGGGAGATAAATTTTCAACCCCATTTTCTGATTGGATCCAATGTGCGTGCACGTTAACTGTGCAAGCTTTAAATGGCTTTCTAACAAGCTTCATTTGCAGGCTGTCCTGAAAAAAGTTCTGATTTATAGAAAGTATTTGACGGCCCTTAAACCAGTCTGACCAAAAGAGATGGCCCTTCTTTCGATCACAATAAAGAGAAGCAGTTCGTGTTCCTTGAATTTGTGCGAAGGAATCGTGATGCTCTGGACGGACCCAAAGGTCATCCCAATAAGGATAGGTGCGGCTTTTCTTTTGCAGCGATTCCATTTTTTCGGAAAAGTCAAAAGGTTTGGCGATTAATTCAACTTTCCTCAAACACCCCTCGATTTTTAAGGGAGCTCCCACGAGTTCTCCCTTAAAGAAAATTTCCTCATTGTCTCCTTGAATAAGTCCTTCCGTGCCTGTAGGGGGAAGAGAGGAATATCCATCAATCATAAGATGGGCTATTGCAAAATAATTTTCTTCTTGGGTAATTTCTAAATTGAATATTGAAAGGCTTTCTTTTTTGTAAATATAAAATGTTGGCCAATGCAAATAAATATTCATTTTTTCTGTTCTTTATAAATAAGAGAGTTGACAATGGGAGCAAGTGTTGGTAGACAATAATACTTAAATTCGATTCATTATGGGATTTTTCCTATGGAAACTCAAAAATCTTGGTTCAATTCAAAAGGTTACCTTCAGGGCATTTTCTGGATGGTGATGGTATGTGTCGTGAGCAGCATGAACGATGCCCTGACCAAGCATGTGGGAAGTCATTTATCCGGTGCGGAAGTCGCCTTCTTCCGTTTTTTCTTTAGTACGCTGGTGCTCTTACCTTTTATGTTAGTTCGTGGAAAAAGTGCTTTTATAACTCATTATCCAGGAGCTCAGTGTATTCGGGCCGTTTTGCTTGTTGTAGCCATGACTGCGTGGAGTTACGGTGTTGCTTCTCTTCCTTTGACACTTGCCACAACGATTAGCTTTACAACGCCCTTTTTTATCTTGCCCTTGGCTAAAGTCTTTTTAAAAGAGCATGTGGGATGGCAACGATGGGCTGCAACGATTCTTGGATTTTTGGGGATTATCGTCAGTATTCACCCTACAGGTAATGCTTTTAATCCGATGGCCTTTGCTCTTATTATTTCAACGCTTATGTTTGCTTCTCTTGATGTTATCAATAAAAAGCTATTAACGGGAGATGAAAGTCTTCTCTGTATGCTGTTCTACTCAGGTCTAGGAACGGCTGTCTTAGGATTTATCCCTGCTGTTTTAACATGGCAAACGCCTACCTTAAATGAACTTTTTTTTCTTCTGCTTTTAGGGGCAGGGGGGAGTTTAATTTTGTTCTGTCTCTTAAAAGCTTTTGCGGCGACAGAAGTTTCTGCTCTTCAATCTTTTAGGTACACAGAGTTTGTTCTGTCTGCGATGGTTGGAATTATTATTTTTCAAGAATTTCCAACAATTAGCACCCTTTTAGGGGCTGCCATTATTGTTCCTTCAACTTTTTATATTGCGATTTATGAAACGCGTCAGCAATCGAGGAGAGCGATACAAGAAAAGTTTGCCCTGCAAAATGCGGCTTAGCTATTCCTCTTCTAACTCTAATGACCACCCCACAGAAAGTCCCCATTCGTCCGTTTCTAGGCAATAATTTTTGACAACCATCCTTAGTAAAGGACGATAGGTGAGAAAACCTCCTGGAAAGTTTGGAGGAAGGGCAATCAGTCGATTCTCTCCTTTTTTTACAGGCCAAAAGCTCCCTTTTTCGTCATATAAGTATACTGAAACAGCATCTCGTTCCAAGAGGATATGCCCACTTCCTTGGGGAACGGTTTGTGTTAAAGATTGAAGGCATCCAACCTTCACTAAAGTTCCTGTCCAAAGTTCTCCAAAAGCAGGAGGAATTTTGTCTTTACAAGCAACGGTGGAGTGAAACTTTCGGTGGGCTTTATTGCCAATAGAAACAAGATGGCCATTAATCGTGCGTCGTAGACTGTCCTGGGGAGTGAGGGTAAGGGTTTGAGTACATTCTCGTGCGGAAAAAAGAGGAAGTGCCTCGCCTTTTCCGACAATTTCAAGGGTTAGATCTGTTTCATTCATAGGTTTTCTCCTTTAAGACGAGCCTTTAAAAGGAAGGTATGTACGCGCGTTTGCTCGTCAGCCAGAAGAACAAGTGAACTTTTGAGAATCTTTAAGCTTACCTTGATGGAGGCAGGGCTATATCCATGAAGGAGACTTTCAATCCGTTTGGCTAGTTTTAAAATTTCTCGGGTGCCTGCGTAACGGCTCGAGATTTTAATGGCAAGTGTTACAATGCAAGGACCGCCCGGCAATCCTTGAAGCATTTGCTGGGGTTCAATGGTAATATAAGGATAAGCTGTGTGAGGCTTGACTTGAAGAAAGGTTGGGCAAACTTGATGAAGAGTTGTCATCAGATTAGTTAAAAACTCACGCATACCTTTCCTCCCTGGCTGTCATACATAAGAAGTGATTGTTTTGAATAAGAATGGGCGTATTGATCAGAAAAAGGCGTTTTGATTCTTGTTGAAGATGCCATAAAAAGGTAGCTTTTGAGGGCACTTCTACGCCAGATCTGATGACGATGCGATAATAGGAAGGGAGAGTTTCCCTGCCTTTCTGAGCATGATAATTGTTTGTAAGAGGCCAAAGAAAAGCCCAAAGGTGGGGGCCAATTTTCCAGTCGTCCCGCCACCCCCCTTCGTGATCTTCATGTTGTTGGGGGAGAAGAAGGGTGAGGAATTCTCTCAAATCCTCTGTAGAAATTTTTTTCATTTCACTTCCTTAAATGATGTGAAGAATTCTAAAAGGATTAAGGAGGGATAAATCCATGGGTTGGTTATCGTAAAATGATCGAAGGACCATGAGAACTCCCATTTTTAAAGGAGGAGGAAGAGATTCTTGGATTTCGCCATATCCCGCCCAATAGGTGATGCGGATAGTTTTGTTCCAAAGGGATGAAGAAAGAAGAATTTTATTTTCGTCGACTGTAAAGGGAACTGAAGTCTCTTCTGTTTTAACAGAGACGATCTTCATAAGAGGAGGGTGAGGGATGTCAATTTCAAGATTTTTCCCCGTATGCTTAACTAGAGGAGAGCTTTGGGGATAGGGAGGTTTAATCTGCATGAACCATTTTTGCTTAAGGAGTGATCGACCTGTAAGTTCTTCGACATGAGTTCTCGCCGCAGCAATAAGAGAGCGCAGAAAAGAGTCTTCCTGCTTAATTGAAATCCTTAAATAAGTTTTTGCTTCTTCTAACGTAAGAGGTTCTTGCAAAGGGGGTGTTTTAAGAAATAATTGCATGGGAGATCCTTTAAATTAACAGATTCTTTATATATTTGGGATCATAATAAAAATATAAAGTATTGTTGTTTTTTGTTTTTGAAGTGTTTGATGGTTAATGTTTTATTTGTTGTTATGAATACTTTGTCTGTGTCCATGGACGGCTCTTAATCATGATAGAGGATGTTCCTTTGATGATGAGAAGGTGGTATTCCACGGATACTATAATTAAAAAGTCGTTGATTTTTAATGTTAAATTTACAGCTTGATCAGTTAACTCACCCCGCTCTTGAAGAACGGGGTGGACTTTGGTTTATGCGGCAAAATTTAAAATTTTCAAAGCTTCAAAGTTTAGGACATCACCTCCCACTCTTCGGGTTGTATAAAATTCAACATAGGGCTTGCTGCTATAAGGGTCTCTTAAAATACGAATGCCTGATCGATCCACGATCTGATATCCTTCTTTAAAGTTACCAAAAACAATAGATTTTGAAGCTACTTTGGGAACAAGGTTCGGCATATCATCACAAACAATAAGAGGATATCCCAATAGGGTAGGGGTCAAAAGCCCTGCCAGAGGAGGTTGCCAAAGGTATTGATGATTTCCTGGGTCTTTCAGTGTTCGCAAAAAGCCTTGTGTCACGCGAGACATAAGCCATGAAGACCCCGGAAGATAAGGTGGTTTTAAAGAGTGGAAGAGATCTAACAAGGCGTCAGCTCTTTTTCCATCTGCAAAATTTCCGTCAACGCCTGTCTTCGTTTCCTCAAGTGTTCCCCATTCCCAATGGGCTTTATTAACGGTTTCATAGGTAAGAAGTCCCCGTGGTTTGTTATCCCCGTCTCCCAAAATGAAGGCCATGTTTTCCATGGCAGCCATTTTTTGCGCAATTTTTTGAGCCAGCCAATCTTCCACATTTAAACTAACATCATCTAACAACTTTTGTGTGGCCCGAGGTCGTGCATACATCTCATGGACGGGGATGCGAATTTTTGCAAGTTCGGGGGTTCTTGTTTCTTTGCGTTGAGCGGTTTCGGCAACCCATCCTGCATCAGCACCATCTTTGTCGATGAGCATCTCAAGGGCAGAACTGGAAATTTCACGGATGTTTGCTAGTCCACGAAGGGTGGAGGTAGTTTGAAGAGTTGAATACAAATGGTTGTGAACGCCAGTAGGCACCAAATAGCCACCATCATGATCCGGCGTCGTCGCAAGGCTTTTTTGTTCGTAATCACGCAGTGAGGAATCAAGACCTTTGCGAATATAATCCATAAAGGCATAAGTATGGCCGCAAAAGGGTTCAGTACTTGCTTCAAATTCAGGACGTTGGGCTCTAATCTCTATTTGTTTGAGTTTTTTTTCAGCTTGATCCAAGTGGTTTTCAAGATGATCCAGCTTTTGTTGAACCAATGGATCACAATTGTTCTTTTTTTCAAGGCTCGTAAGACGTTCTTCGTGGGTTGCTTTGAAGTGTTCAAAAGTTTGTGCCAAATCATCTAAAGTCGTTTGCATATCATAGTCGTGCATACTTATCCTCTTTTGTCTAAGGGTGTTTACGGGGTCTTCAGCTGGCTTTATCCAGCGAAGGGAACTCTGCTTTTTCAGCAAAGACAGATTAAAAAGTGATTCAAGAAATGGTGTTAAGTTTCATAAGCTTTTACGTGCTGGATTCTTGCTTGTGGATTAGATCCAAAAGTCACAAGAGAAATCTCAACTAAATCAATATCAAGAAGAATACGTGAGTTATGCTCTTTGTCTTGTCGTGCTTGACGGGTACGAAATCCAATAGAAAGACCTTCTAGTGCTCCTTCCTTTAACAAAAGGTAAGCTTCATCGGCTTTTACAACGCCTAGCGCTAGTCGTCCTTTCGCATAAAGACCCTTTGCATCTTCACGAAGATGTGTCCACACACCAATAGGTTGAGAGAGGTCATGTTGCCAGAGCATTTTTGGGAATTTCCCTGAAAGGTACCATGCTTTCAGAGTATTGGTGAAAGCGCCTTTGGCAATTTGATCACGTTGTTGGTCGATGACGTTAAAAAAGCTAGCATACGCTCGATCTCGTCGCGGGT
>JAKBAL010000045.1 GCA_021809225.1 Pseudomonadota bacterium
AGGCTTCTATTCCAAGCTGGAATTCTTCTGAGCGGCGGAGAGTAGCAACCAATTCAATTGCGCGAAGACGTATACTTTCAGAGATATCCCCTGTCATGTAGTACATGAGCTTTTTAACTTCCCTGACGGCTTGAGGCCCACCTGCAAGAATGCTACCAACAATTTTATCAACTTCCTGATCAGCATGATTTGATTCTACCACGTCATGAATAAGTCCTAAACGATAGGCAGTTGAAGCATCAATTGTCTCGCCTGTTAAGAAATATCTTTTGGTTTGACGCAGGCCAAAAATTCTTAAAATATAAGGGCTAATAACCGAAGGAACGAGACCAATCCTTGTCTCTGAAAAGCTAAAATTCGTTTGAGGGTCAGCAAGCACTATATCTGAACAGGCTAGGAGGCCAATACCTCCGCCTCTAACTTCTCCATGGGCAAAGGCAATCGTAGGAATAGGCATTAAGTCGAGCGAATATAATAATTGGGAAAGCAAACGTGCCTCATCGAAATTTTGACTCTCTGTAAGTTGAGAAGGCTTTTTCATCGAGGAAAGGTCAGAACCTGAACAAAAGCTCTCCCCATTTCCACGAATGATAAGAGCTCTAACGGTGGTGGATTCGTGAAGGGCTTTACAATGGGTGATAAGCTTTTGAATCATACCTTCATCCAAAGAGTTATGAGCCTGGGGACGATTCAGGGTGATTCTCGCAATGTTATCCTCATCTATTGTAAAAAGGACATCTTCTTCCATTGTGCTTCTCCTAAAGTTTAAAATGCGTTTTTTGGGTGTCTATTCAACTCATCTTCAATGGTCACAATTGTTCCCGTCAAACTATTGGCAAAGGCTTTTTCAATTTTAATGTCAATGGATTCCCCAAAAAGGCGAGGAGAGGCTTCGACATAAACGGATTGTAGGTAGGGAGTTCTTCCTAAGAATTGGTTTTCTTGTCTGCCTTTACGGTCCAATAAAACAGGCATTGTCTTTCCAATAGCAGCCTCGTTAAAGGCGCGTTGCTGAGTATTGAGAAGCTCTTGAAGACGAGCCAAGCGCTCAGATTTGAGTTCTTCAGAAATTTGATTCTCCATCAGCGCACCAGGGGTGCCAATTCGGGGACTGTATTTAAAGGAGTAAGCTTGAGCGTATCGGACTTCGCGAACCAAACTCAATGTGTCCTCAAAGTCCTGGTCCGTTTCCCCAGGAAAGCCCACAATAAAGTCTGAGGAAAGGGCTATATCCGGGCGATGAGTACGCATTTTTTCGATAATATCCAAATAATGTTTCCGCGTATGTTTACGGTTCATTACTTCTAAAATTCGGTCCGACCCTGATTGAACGGGAAGATGGAGAAAGGGCATGACTTTAGGGATATCTCGATGGGCTATCATCAGGTCTTCATCCATATCTCGCGGATGGGAGGTCATATAACGAAGTCGTTCGAGACCGTTTAAGGTGGCTAAATGCTCCATAAGTCGCCCAAGTCCCCACTCTTGTTCTTGCAGGGACACGCCATGGTAGGCATTCACATTTTGCCCTAGGAGAGTTATTTCTTTCACGCCGCGTTCTACAAGGCGAGCTGCTTCTTCATAAATAGATTGAACGGAGCGGGAATACTCGGCACCACGAGTATAGGGAACAACACAAAAGGTACAGAACTTATCACAGCCTTCTTGAATCGCTAGAAAAGCCGAAGGGCCAACATTTGTAGGCTCTTGAGGAAGATAGTCAAATTTAGATTCAACGGGGAACTCAACATCCACAATGCCTCGGCCAGGCCCTTTGTTCTTGTCTCGTGAGCGCTGGGCTCTTGCGATCATTTCAGGGAGTCGGTGATAGGTTTGCGGGCCCAAAACAATATCTACGTAAGGAGCTCGACGCATGATCTCCGCTCCTTCCGCTTGTGCAACGCATCCGGCAACGGCAAGAACCATCTTATTATCTTTATAAGGCCGGATGCGCCCTAGATCAGAATACAGTTTTTCATCCGCCTTTTCTCGAATGTGGCAAGTATTTAAAATGACAAGGTCTGCTCCTTCTGGAGTTTCTATAAGGGAATACCCAAGGGGTTTTAAAATATCAGCCATCCGTCCTGAATCATAAACATTCATTTGGCAGCCATAGGTTTTAAGATAAACGCGTTTTTGACTCATCATTTAACTCATTTGTTCTGTAAGAGGACTTGCAAAAGCTCTTATAAGCCCTTCTTGAACCGCATGGAAGCTAGCTTGAGACAGTTCTTTACGAGAGGTAAAATCGGAGGCCTTAAGGGGGGGATGAAGATCGACAACAACCTGAACGGTTCCCCATTGGGCGATCGCCCAAAGATGACTCAACAAATCGACGTCTGGACTAAACCAACCAGAAAATTTGCGCATGAAATGAGGCATGGGGAGACGATCCCATCCTGCATAGGTAACCGTAATCGGTTGCACAACGAGATTTTTTTTAATAGCAACATCAAAGAAAGAACTACCAAAAGGAAGAACGCGACATCCATCCGAAGTCGTCCCTTCAGGAAAAAGGATAAGGCTTTCCCCTTTATCGATAAATTCCGTAAGCTTATCTGTCCCCTCAGAAATGGCATTTCGAGTTCGGTCAATGTAAATGGTTCCTTGGTTGGTCGCCAGCCAGCCCATAATCGGCCATTTGGCGACTTCAAGTTTTGCCACAAATCGAGCCGGGATAAATGTTCCTAAGACAAGGATATCCACATAACTGGAATGATTTGAGACAAAAAAGGTTGGCTTGGCCTTTGAAAGGGTGCCCTTAATAATGAGCTGATGACCAATACATTTGCGCCAGGAAGAGAGAAAAAAGCGACCAAATCGAAATCCTAAGGGCTGATTAACTTTAAGAAAAAGCCAATAGAGAGGGGTATATGTTAAAAAAACGAGAATGACCAAAAAAAAACGCCAGAGGGCTAATCCATGGGCACGAGGCATTACACTTCCTCATCAACAGCAAGCGGCTGAGTATATCGCTGAGAATATCGTTCTGTCACAGTTTCTCTTTTGACAATGATACACACATCAATGGAGTTAAAGCTCGGATCAACAAAAGCTCCTTCGCCTACGAACCCACCAACACGCAGATAACCTTTAACCAAGGGAGGGAGTTGCCGCATAGCTTCTTTTCGATCAATTTCGTTCTTGGGAATAAGATTCATCTCTTGATAGCTGAAAGGAAGGGCCTGCGATCTAAGTTCAGGAGGAGCCAAATGGTGATGATAAAGATAGGATAAGGCTTGACGGTATTTTGATACATCAGTCCCAATAAAACTTGCGCAACCAAAGCATAAAGTAACCTGATTGAGCTGAATATAAGCCCCAATGCCTCGCCATAAGAGTTGCATGGTGGCCTTTGTTCGATAATCCTTGTGCACACAGGATCGGCCCAATTCCATAATTTGCCCTGGATAGGCTATCAGCTTACTGATTTCAAATTCAGTAGAAGTATAATAGCTCCCGTACTGTTGGGCTGCTTCCCGTAGCATAAAGCGATAGGTCCCAACGATTTTGTTGCGGGTATGGTCAATGACAAGAAGAACATCACAAAAATCATCAATACGTGCGACATCACGCTTTGATAGCTCCATTTTTTCATCAGGTTCTGCACCGCATTGCTCATAAAAAATTTCATACCGCAACAGCTGGGCCGCCTTCACGTCTTCTTCTGACTGAGCAAGACGTACTTCTAAAGAGCCCGCTTTCAACACAGGAAGTGTTTTTGAAAAACGATTAAAGGGTTGGCATGCAATACTAGATATCATGATATTCTATTTTTCTTTTTGTCCTTGTTAAAGGGATTCCATACAACTCAAGGCGGTGGTCGACAAGATGATACCCTAAGCTCTCTGCAATTTCATTTTGGAGGGCTTCAATACGTTCATTATGAAATTCAATAATCTGACCATTATGGGTATCAATTAAATGGTGGTGATGTTCACGAGAAGCCTTTTCATACCTTGATCTCCCATTTCCAAATTCATGTCGATTCAAGATATGTGCTTCTTCAAATAAGCGCAAGGTCCGATAAACGGTCGAAAGGCTAATTTTAGGGTCAATTTGATTGACACGTTTATAAACAACACCCACATCCGGATGATCTTGAGATTCCGACAAAACACGTGCAATAACACGTCGTTGCTCAGTAATTCTCAATCCCTTTTCTTGACAAAGTTGTTCCAGATGGGAAAGAATCATAAGTGCCTTATCCGTCTTCCTCACTCGCCACGACCTAGGCGGGAAGCTATAATCTTCGTTTTTTCTCTGACAAAAAAAGCACCGACGCCATTTTACAACAGCATCGGTGCTTAAAATAATACTTCTTAAGCTGCGATATCGCGGCGACGCTCACGACGCGTACCGAGTCCGATATCCTTTGCAAGGGCGCTACGGCGCTTTGCATAGTTTGGAGCAACCATAGGATAGTCAGCTGACAGACCCCATCTCTCCCGATATTGGTCAGGAGTCATGTTATAAGCGGTTTTTAAGTGACGCTTGAGCATCTTTAGTCGCCGCCCATCTTCAAGACAAACGATATAATCTGGTTGTACTGACTCTTCAACAGGAACCACTGGCTCTGCCCGATCGTTTAGTAAGTAAGACCGACTGGAACCAACATTAGATAGACTCCGATGAACTTGCTGAATAAAAGCTGGAAGTTCATTAGCTTCTACTTCATTGTTTGAAACATAAGCAGATACCACTTCGGCAACTAATGCCACGATATCTAAAGATTCATTTCTTTCTGTCATTTTCTACCTTTCTCTTTAATAAAATGTAACTCTTCTATATTACATTCAAAACAAGTAATCAAGACTTTTTTATATATTTTTAAAAAATATTAAAACTACTCATCATGAGGCCCCCTTATAAGAGCTTTTTAAGAAAAATAAGAGCAGAAACATATAAGCTTTCTTTTCGAGCATAATAATTAGGTCGTTTATTTAATAAAAAAAAGCCATGCTTCTTGTAAAAAGATTGAGTTTTGTCATGATCTTCGGCAACCTCAAGAAAAATTTTTTGGATCCCTTTATTGACTAGAATTTCAAATAGAGATGTTAAAAGAAGAGTTCCCCTCCCCATTCGCTGGTAGGAAGGAGCTACAACAAGGGTTAAAATTTCAGCCTCGTCACCTACTTCTCGCCATAAGATGTATCCGATGAGTTCATCTTTTTCTTCTATTTTTAATCCATGGATCAGGGGATTTTCTAAAAACTCTAGAAAATCTTTTTCACTCCATCCTTTAAAAAATGTGTTTTGATGAAGATGGGCTGCGTGTGGACAGTCTTCAAAGGTTAGAGGGGAGGTATACATGATTTTTGAGAGTATGTAACATCAGCCTCCCTTACATAAAAGGGTAAGGGCTCAGTCACAAGATTGGGGTTTTTAAAAAAAGCATGAGCAAGGCTCTGTGCCCCTCGCCAAGAGGACACGGCCTCATTATAGTCCATCCCTTCAAGAAAAGGATGAACGCCGCTCCCCGCAAAAAGTGGTGGTGTTGACCCAGAGAGAATTACTTCAATGTCTTCCCGCTTTAGGCTTTGGGGAGATTGAGAAATTCCCTTTTGAAATCGCATTGCAAAAACATCTTGGCGACGAGCTTCAATCAAAATCATGACGTCATTCGGCGATTCAAGACTTAAATATGTAGCCGTAAAACTATCGATACCTTTTAAGGGAATATCTAAACCCATGGAAAGTCCTTTAGCAAATGCAAGACCTATACGAATGCCCGTAAAAGACCCAGGCCCAATATTCCCGATAAATTGATCGATCTCATGTTGACCCCTAACCTCTCTTACAAGTTGAGGTAAAATGGCGGCTTGATCACGTTCAGAAACCTTTTCTTGAAAAGCAAGTTCGTGGCCATCTTCCCAAAGAGCTACCGAGCAATTCCAGGCAGCTGTATCAATAGCTAATATTCTCATGACTCTTTCCAGCGACGATGAATCCAGAGCCATTGACCGGGTCGTTCTTTTATCCATTCACTAAGCATGGCGTTGATGGAAAGAAGCAAACCATACATATCTTTTTTATGATCTCCAGCCGGCACAAATTCAATGGGGGGATAAAATGTAACGCGAAAATGAGAACCGTGAAGGCGTTCAGAACGGGCTGGTAACAGAGGACAATTTTGATTGAGGTACATTTTTGCGATACCTGTCGCGGTCATGGCCTCTCGTCCTAGAAAAGGAACAGAGATCCCCTCTCCCATCTTCTGATCAACCAAAAGAAGCGCATGATCTCCTCTCTTGATAAGAGAAAGAAATTCCTTCGGTCCTCCCTTGCCCTTCGTAATCACATTTTTAACAGTAAATTTTTGGCATTTTAACATGAGCGCATCTACCCAAGGATTATTTGGAGGTCTATACATTTGGGTAAGATCAAAACCGATTGATTGAGCCGCTAAAGTTATCATTTGCCAGTTGCCAAGATGTGCTGTAAAAATAATACCTGGTTTTCCATCCTCTTGAAAACGTTTCAGATTTTCAAGCCCCACGATCTCAATATTGTGTAAGGCGTTCCCATCCCAAAATACGTGTGACTTCACATACTCACCCATAAGGCGGCCATAATTATCCCACATTTCCATAATAATTCTTTGAATGTCAGCCTCTGAAATGTCAGGGAAACATTTTTTTAGGCTCGATCGTGCTCTGTTACTTAAACGAAGACGAGGGCCAACCGTACGGGAAATCCACCCTCCAAATGCCACACACATCTTAAAAGGTAGGATGTAATGGAACAAAACGAATGCTATTCCAACAAAAATCCCTTCCAATAAATGACGTGTTTTTTTTAACAAACTAAACTTCAAAGTCTCTCCTTATTAAACTACTGGGTTGCTTGGGAAGCAAAGCTCCCCGCAAGACGACCGGGAGACGTTTTCCACTGTCGTTTTTGCGAACCCCTTACCCTTACCGCAGTCGTCATCGCGAGCCCATAAACTGGGTGTGGCGATCCAAAACCTCAAGAATAAAACGATAAATCCCTTCAAAATCTTCAAATTGGATGCTTATATCTAAAACATGAAGATGCTTTTGCCAAGAGGGCGGGATTTTTACAAAGTCTTTTCGAGTCGTAACGAGAACCGCTTGATGATCTCTGGCAAGCGCGTGAAGACGTTCTAAATCTTTTTCTGTGTACTTATAATGATCGGAAAAGGTTTCGGTAGCAATAAGATCAACGCTTAAGTCTTTTAAAGATTTATAAAACTTTTGAGGGAAACCAATCCCACAAAAAGCAATAACACGATTTGAAGGTAAGGTCAGAGGGAGAGAAAGACTTCGTGCTCTAAAGAAAGGTTGAGAGGAAGGCAATTCTATTTCTCCATCACCAATGCCAATGAGGGCATCTGATCGATTAAAACCTTCCGTTAGCCCTTCCCGCAAAGGACCTGCTGGCATCACACATCCATTTCCAAAGCCTTGTAAAAGATCTACCACCACAAAGGAAAGATCTTTATAAAGGCTGGCTGTCTGGTGACCATCATCCAGAATAATAAGATGAGCGCCGTTTTCAATGGCTTTTTGAACTCCTTGTGGCCTTTTCTTCGCAACCCATGTCGGCGCGTGTTGCGCAAGGAGCAGCGGTTCATCCCCCACATCCTTTGAGGTGTGATGAGAAAGGTCGACCTCTAAAGGTCCCTTTTGTATTCCTCCATAGCCACGTGTTACAAAATGAACTTTAAGGCCTCGTATTTGTAAAAGGTGAGCGAGAGCAATAGCTGTTGGGGTTTTTCCTGCTCCACCGCACACAATATTTCCAACACTTAGGATGGGAATAGGAAAACGTTCCTGTTTTTTAAGAGTGCGCATGATTTTTCCTCCTTTCCCATAAACCCATCCTAAAGACCAAAGAAGGGTTGAAAGAAGACCATGGGGTTGGTACCAAAAAAAGGGGGTTTTCATTCTTTTTCTTCTCTCAACGTTTTTAGATGAGGGGTAAGAAGTTTAATGAGGGTTTGGAGTCCTTCTTTTCGATAAGCTTTGAGAACGGGAGGCTCTTCATAGTTTTCTTTTTCTTTTGTTAGCCAAGGGGAAATATGAGAAGAAAGTTGGTTTTCATCTTGAATGCATTGACTCAAGTCAAATGAGGCAAGAGAGTCATACAATTGAGGGTTCTTGAAGGTATGAGGACCATGAAGGACAAACGCTCCAAGCTGGGCAGCTTCGATAGGGTTGTGTCCTCCCTTTGATACAAGGGTTGCTCCCATGAGTACAACGGGAGCTAGAGCATAAAAAAGTCCCATTTCTCCCAGTGTATTACCGATATAAACTTCAATTCCAGCAAGAGTTGTTGTTTCTGTCCGAAGGGCCGTGGAAACTCCCTCTTTTAAGGCAAGAAGTTGAAGAGAAGGGGCCCTTTCAATATGGCGAGGAACGAGAATCGTTAACAGATCAGGGTGTTCTTTTCGAAGGATTTTATGGGCTTTGAGAATAATTTCTTCTTCTCCTGGGTGGGTACTCGCCGCAAGCCAAATGGGGCGTTCCCCGACTTCTTGCTTGAGGGAATGATATTTTTTAGAATCTACGTCTAAAGGTGTCATCATCAGTTTGACATTTCCCATAATCAATACTGATTTTGCACCAAGAGTCTGAAAAAAATAAGCTTGCTCTTCCGATTGAACCGCACAAAGATTAAGACGGGACAGAAGAGGTGAAATTATCTTTTTGAGCTTTTTCCAGTTGGAAAAACTCTTCAAGGACATCCGACCGTTTAAAAGGATTGTTGGTATACCTTTTTCTTGAGCTTTGCGAATAAGATTAGGCCAGAGCTCTGACTCAATCCAAATGGCGAGATCAGGTTTCCAGTGTTCTAAGAATCGCTGCACAGCTTGAGGAGTATCTACCGGACAAAATTGGTGTATCGTATTTTTAGGAAGCCTTTTTTCTATAACTTTTGCAGAAGAAACGGTTGTTGTTGTCAATAAGACATGAACCTCTGGGTATTTCTTTAAAATCGCTTGGATAATCGTAAGAGCTGCCACGGCTTCCCCCACACTTACTGCATTTACCCATAAAAGACTCTTTTCAGGTCGAGGAAGGCTTGCTTTTCCAATACGCTCATCAATCCGGTTTTTATTTTCATATCCCTTATGAGCTCTCCATTTTAGATAACCTGAGACAAAAGGAGCTCCTGCCCAAGAAACCCAATGATATCCACTGCGTAAAAGGCTCACAATGTCTCCTTTAAAGGAACTATTTCAATCTCATGTCCACAATAAAGATCAGCTTTTCGGGTTAGCTCTTTTAAGGAATCTTCAAGTTCTTGACGCAGTTCCTCATCGGTTTTTGTTGACCCGACTACCTCGATAAGAGGACCATAAATAATGACGCCTCTACCAAAAGGGAGAGGAAGGAAAAATTGATCCCAGCTCTTCATAAGAATTCTGCGCGTTGATGAGTAAGACATGGGCATGATTGCAGCATTGCCCAGACGCGCCATCTGAATGACTCCGAGGCTGGCATGATAACGAGGACCGCGTGGTCCATCGGGAGTAATGCCAGCGGATTCTCCGCCTTTCAAGAGATCGGA
>JAKBAL010000046.1 GCA_021809225.1 Pseudomonadota bacterium
AGAATCTGAATGGGAAAAACCTAAATGGTTACAATCTGAATGGAAGCAGTTCAAAAAGTTTTTGACTCTTTTAAATAAAGCACAATTAGAGCCCCCTGAAAGAGATAGACTGATGTGTTCTTTTTCTAAAACGAGCTTCTACTTGCGGAAAAAGTTTATTAAAGACTTGTCCAAGAAAGCTGGAAGGAAAGCGCTTCTCAATGAAGTTCTTGAAGGGATGGAAGGATATGATCAAGATATTATAATTTTAAAAAGCTTAACTTTTTCAGAAGAAGATTGGTTAATTTTTGATCAGTTTGTAAAAAAGCTAAAAGAAGAAGAAAATATAGATAAATTTTGCAAGCAGTTGGTAATATTAGATTTTCTTAAAACTAAATCATCTGAACGAGGAGATTTTATCAGAAACCTCTCCCAGAGATTGATTGATATATCTAAAGAGTTTTAAGGCGTTCTTCAGAATAAATATTAATCTCTTCCAAAACAGCTTTGGCGGTGGCATGAGAAGGGGCTTTTAGAAGGGATATGGCCTCTTCCATCGCTGCGATCTGGCTCACCCTGACCTTTTTATTATTTAAAAGAGTGAGAAGAGCTGGGGCTAGCTTTTTCGGTGTACATTCTTCTTGTATGAACTCAGGTATCCAAGGAATGGGGACTAAGTTCTTAGCTTGACGCGTTAAAACAAAATTGGGTCCAAGCTTTTGAATTGCCAATAAAATATTTACCATGCAAGCCCAAGGCGTTTTAATAAGAATTCTTGCGATCACTTCATTTACTTTGCTCATTTTATAAGCAATGATAAAGGGAAGGCGCGCTGCTGACAACTGTAAGGCGACCGTACCAGAGGCTGCTAGTGCGGCTGAGGCCTTTTGAAAGACGCCCTTTCGTTCATCATCCCCAACAACGATTTGAATGTCGATGGGATAGTTCTGAACTTCACTGCGAACTAATATTTCCATGGCAGGGATTGTTGGAATGATAACCTTTAAATCAGGAATCTCTTTTTTTAAAAGACCAATTGTTTGTTTAAAAATAGGTAACAACAGTCCAATTTCTGAGGTGCGGCTTCCAGGAAGAACACAAAGAAGATTCGGGTCTCGGTTCTTTTCATGAGGCATCTCTTCTCTAGCTACAGGATGACCTACAAAGGTTGTTTTAAGCCCGTACTTTTCAAAGTAAGGTGGCTCAAAAGGATAAAGGCATAAAAGCCGGTCTAAAAACTGAGAAATTTTCTTTGCCCGACCCGGTCTCCACGCCCAAACTGTCGGAGCTACATAATGAATTAGGCGAGGTCTCTCAGACAAGCGATGGAGACGTTTCATAATGCGAAAGCTAAATTCAGGCGCATCAATGGTCACGACAACATCAGGCTTTAGGGTGCGGATGATATCAACCGTATATGTGAGGCGTTCCCAAAGATGAGGGAGATTTCGTAGGATTCCTAAGATTCCCATCAACGAGAGCTCTTTCATCGGAAAAAGACTTTGGAGACCCTGGGCTGCCATGGCTTCCCCGCCAATCCCTGCAAATCGTACGGGCTGGCTTTTTTTTAGTGAGGCCATAAGATTGGCCCCTAGTTGATCGCCGGAAGCTTCCCCAGCTATCAAGAAAATTAAAGGGGCTTGTGACATCGGGCGCCCGCAAGACCCAGAATAAATATATTTTTCTCATGAGCAAATTTTATGGTTTCTTCTCGATTTAAGATGAGAGTACGACCCGCTTCAACAGCAATCCCTCTAAGACCCGTTTTAACAGCTTGACGTATTGTTTCCACCCCAATGACAGGAAGATCAACGCGCTGTTCTTGCTGACGTTTTGCTATCTTAACCAAAATGCCCCCTAAACCGGGGCGTTGCAATGTTGCTACACGATGAATCAAACGATCTGTTCCCTCGATGGCTTCAATGCCAAGGACAAGACCCTCTTGAACCACAACGGCTTGACCTACATCAGCTGGGCTTAAGACTGAAAGAACCTCCAAGCCGCGTCCTATATCTCGCCAAGCTTGTTCGTCTAGTTCATGGGAAGTGAGAAGGCCCTCAGGGGCCAAAAGGTCGGCCAAAATATCATCCGGTCCCACAACACGATAGCCACGTTCTTCAATCATTCCAATCACAAGTTTCAGAAGGTTGTCATCTCCTAAAGCTTTTTGGCCTATCTTGGCAAGCCACTTGATTCCTTCCCAGTCAGGAGAAATTTCATTGAATGCAGGCCGTGAAATGGCTCCTGCCATTACGATTTCTTGAATATGGTGGGCTTCAATATAACGCAAAGCTTTTCCAGCTTCGCCAAAATAAAGCCAAATGTGGGGAACATCCCTAATAAGGTCTTCTTCTGTTTGACCTTGAAAAGCAAGAACAACAAAAGGACGGTGCTGGCTTTGAAAAACATTTATAAGGGTACGAGGAAGGTCTCCTCTTCCTGCTAAAAGAGCAATCGGAACCTGTTTAGGCGTTTGCGGCACGCAAGCCCCCTTCGGGCTCTTCCATCTCAAATTCCCACGTTTCGGATGGCAAACACAATGGCCTTTCTGGATCTTGAGCGATGAAGGCTAAAAGCTCTTTAATGGGTCGAGAGTTCCCGTACATAGCATAAATTTTCTGAAGGCGCTCCCCAAAGGTGCCCCCTTGGTCCTTAGCCAAAAGCTTATAGGCGTTACGAAGATCATGCATCTCTTGCCGGGCAAATCCTCGCCGTTTCATACCAATAATATTTAATCCCCCCAGTTTCCCGCGCATGGCCGAAACGGTCCCAAAAGGGATCACATCTTCGTTCACTCCAGCGGTTCCTGAAATCATTGCATAGGCTCCAATCCGGACGCGTTGATGGATGGCAGCAAGTCCTCCAATAAAGGCGTAATCTCCAACGGTAACATGACCTCCAAGGGTTGCATTGTTTGCCATCGTGACAAAATTACCGAGATAACAATCATGGCCAATATGAGCCCCAATCATGATATAGCAGTTGTTCCCCACGATTGTTACCATTCCCCCTTTTTCCGTACCAGGATGCATGGTGACATGTTCTCTAATAATACAGGCTTCACCAATCTCTAGGGTTGAGGGTTCTTGTTTATAATGGGCATTTTGAGGTGTAAGCCCAAGGGCTGCAAAAGGAAAAATTTCTGTTTGAGCGCCAATCGTTGTATAGCCTTCAATGACAACATGGGAATGGATCTTCACATTTTCTTTTAAAATAACATGGGGACCGATAATGCTGTAGGCGCCAATAGAGACGCCTTCTTCAAGCTTTGCCCCTTCAGCAACACAGGCCGTAGGGTGGATTTGACTGGACATGATGAACTACTTCCTCAAAAAATTATTTATCCGAAATCATTGCTGTTTTAACAGCTTCAGCGACAATTTCTCCATTGACCTTAGCAAGCCCTTTAAAACGCCATACGTTACCACGCCGATGGGTTTTTACCACTTCGAGATGTAGAACGCTTCCTGGAAAAACCATCTTACGAAAACGGGCTTCATCAATACCCATAAAATAAACGAGATGATCTTTGTCATACAGGTTTATTGAGTGCATAGCAAGGGTCGCTGCTGTTTGGGCTAGAGCCTCAATAATCATAACACCTGGCATCACTGGTTTTTGAGGGAAATGACCTTGAAAAAACCATTCATCATCAGAAATTGTCTTAATTCCAACGGCACTTTCACCTGAAACAACGTTAATGAGTCGTTCCACCATAAGCATCGGTGCACGATGCGGGATAAGGCGCATAATCTGATCCAAACTTATTTCAGATTGGTTATTGTTTTCCATTGGTTTTGCTTGAGTTTCTGCTACAGACATCATTTTTTACCCTCATTAATCTTCTTCCTATTTTCTTCAGCGAGCTTCTTTAAAACAGCTACCTGACGATAATGCTCTTTCAGAGGCATAGCAGGGCTACCCGCCAAAACTTCTCGAGGATCTACATTGCGCATAATACCACATTGTGCGCCAATACGAGCGCCTGAACCAATTTTCAGATGATCTGCAATACCGGCTTGCCCTCCAGCAGCAACATAGTCTCCAAATTTGGTACTTCCTGCAATACCTACTTGAGCCACCATTACACACCCCTTGCCAAATTCAACATTATGAGCAACCTGAACCAGATTATCAATACGTGTGCCAAGCCCAATGATTGTATCCGCTCCACTCCCTCGGTCCACAGTTGTATTGGTTCCAATTTCGACATAATCGTGAATGATAACACGTCCTAGTTGGGGAACGGGAACATGCCCTCCCGTATCTCCCGAATCCATAAAAAATCCAAACCCACTTTGACCGATCCGCGCACCAGGTTTAATATGAACATGTTTACCAACAAGAGCATGCGACAGAGAAACGTGAGATCCTATAACCGTGTTCTCTCCAATAATAACACCTTCTCCAATGACAGAAAGTGGCCCCACTTCTACATAATCTCCTAGCTCTGCATCCGCCCCAATAACAGCCATTGGGCCGATAATAACCCCTTTTCCAAGTTTGGCAGTCTTATGAATGATAGCAGTTGGTGCAACGTCTGCGTCCTTTTTTTCCTTAGGGTAAAAGGCGCTAGCAATGAGGGCATAGGAACGATAAGGAAATTTTGCAATGAGAAGAGCTAAATGACTTGGTGCTTTTTCTGCCATTTCCGGTGAAAGGATACAGGCAGAAGCCTTAGTGGTTTTTAATGAGTCTATATATTTTGCATTATGAAATAAGCTGATGCGGTTAAGTTCCGCACAATTCAAAGGAGCCACATCTTCAATAAGAAGAGAGGAGTCGTCCCGCCCCACCTCACATTGCCCAAAAGCTGCGAGCTCTGCCAATGTAAAGGGGCCTTTTTTCTTATAAAACCGTGGATCTGCCATTTTTTAAATATCTGAGTGATTAATTGTCAAAGAATTTATAACGTCATTTTTTCATAAATACAAAAACTTTTTCTGATCAGTATACTCTTCACGAATAAAATAAGGAACAAAAGGGCTCATGCTCTCGCCTCGGCATATAAATACGGCGAGAGCAATCCAATTTTATATTTTGTTATCCCTATTTTTCAATGTTCATTTTATTAATTAAGGATAACCATTGAGCACCAACTATTGTTGTGGGTGAGGCTGTTGAAGGAGTATTTTTCTCACTTCTGCCTCAGATTTAAAAACCACTTGAACAGATGGCAATTCTTGATCCAGCTTTTCTTTGACTTGATTGCTTAAATCGAGGGCACTATCGGCAGTAACTACCGTTTCTTTGTATATAATAAGATTAGCTCCTGCATTTTTCCTAACCTCCTCAGCAACTTTTAAGAAAGCAGCGTATACTTTCTTTTTACCGTCCTCAACACCAAGTTCCAGCTGGTTTCTTATGATTTCAATCTTTTCCTGAGCCTCATGGACTCGTTTTTCAAAAGCTTGCCTTTTATTCGTAAAATCTTTCTCAGAAAGTTTTTTTTGATCTTCATTAAGTTGTTTATCTTGAGCCTTAAGATTATTCTCAATAGTCAACATCTCTTGTTGAACTTCCTTTCTTTTCTTTTCTACTTGACCAATAATAGACTGAAAAGCCTTAGATTTTTCCAATAGACCTTGTTCCACAATACCAATCACTGGTGCAGGCAAGTTTTCAGCTTTTGTAGAAGTCATCATTGCTACAGAAGCCAAAAAAGGTACTAACAAAAGTGTCTTCATCTTATTCTCCTTAAAAGGTTGTTTCAAAGTTAAGCCTAAATACCTCTCTTTGGTCAACATGTTTTACATACATAAAAGATGTTGCGAAGTTCTCTAGATCAGTATTTTCTCAAAATCCCAAGTTATTACTCCGAATAATCTCTGCTGGATGAATATTCATTAGCATTCAATCCCCCCCAGTAGTTCTTCATTCGAGCTTCGTCACGCGTTAACTGCATCTCATAACTGCGCTGTTCAGAAGGCGATCTCTCTTCTACAAATTCTGTATGCTTAGCGAGCTGCCTATCGTGATCCATAAAGTCAAATTCAGCTATCAGTTTTTCATTTTGAATTTCGCGCTTCTTTTTTATTTGACCAACAATAGATTTAAAAGGTGTAGATTTATTCAGTTGGACTTGTCCTACAAACGTTGGAAAAGTTTCAGCTTTTGCAAAAGTTTCCTCTACAACAAAAGTCAATAGAAACGTTAATACCGTACTCTTCATTTCTTTCTTCTTAAAAAGTTGTTCCAAAGTTAACTCTGAATAACTCTTGTTTATCAACATGTTTATCATAGATGTATGCCTTGGCAAAAGTACAACCAATGGGACCAAAGGGAGAGACCCAAACAATGCCTGCGCCAGCGCTCGACCGGAACTTCATATTATTACTGCCTATAATATACGGTGGACGTGACTTGTTACTAGAATACCATACGCTACCAATGTCGTTGAAAATAAAACCTTTAATTCCCAGCTCAGGAGGCACGGGTAAGGGGACGGAAAGCTCTAGGGTCCCTTTGTAGAAGTAGAGACCGCCTAAGGCGTCTTTTGTATGGAGATCGCGAGGACCAATACCTGCATCCGCAAAGCCACGGAAGCTATCTCCACCTAATTCAAATCGATCCACAACGCGTGTCTTCCTACCTCCAAAGCCGGCCATTGCTCCAGCCGAAGCCTTTGTGGATATGACCCATTTATTATCGTCGTCAAGAGGAGCATAATGACCTGTGCGGACTGTGTTTTTAAAATAGTTTACATTTCCTCCAAGGCCCGCTAATTCATTTGAAAGCCCTGCATAATAGCCTTGTGTAGGATTAACGCTACTGTTCCTTCTATCGTAAAATAGATTCTGTCCTATTAAAGACACAATCCATGTTCCTCTCTGTGCTTTCAAAAAAGGGGAGGCTTTTTTTCTTATATCATCGATCAAGTCTCTGCGAATTGTGTAATTCCAAGCTTGTCCTAAATATTCTGTCAAATCATACCCTAAAGAAAGCGTTCCTCCTGTTTTAATCTGACGATAACCTATCTGATCTTGATTTCTTGTGGAATATTTACGTGAAGAGTGAAAGACATCTACCCCTGCCTGCAGTGGTTTTCCAAGAAAATAAGGGTTTGTAAATCCTGTACGGAAATCCATAGCGCGCTTAGAGACCATCGCACTCCCATAAAGATCATACCCTTTGCCCATTAGATTTCGCTCGTTCATTGTAACGCTTCCCAAAGGACCATCTGTTGTTGAAAATCCTGCAGAAAATTGCATAGACCCTGTGGGCTTATCTTCTACTTCGACTTTCAAGTCAATTTTATCAGAAGCGGCTGTTTCTTCTCGTTTAATATCAACTTTCTTGAAGTAATCTAAATTTTGAATCCGCTGTTCTGATCGCTTTATTTTTACGCTATTATAGGGATCCCCTTCGGCGAGTCGAATTTCCCGACGAATAACGTCATCATCCGTTCTGTCGTTGCCAATAATATCGATTCGATTGATGTAGACGTGACGACCTTCTTTAACCACAAAATCAACATCAATCGTTAATGTTTCTGGATTTCGCTTAAGTTTAGGCTCGATTTCCACAAAGGCGAAGCCTTTCTCACCGATGGCCATATTCAGTCTATCAACGATTCTTTCGATCTCTTTGCTGTCAAACCATTCCCCTTTTTCCAAGGCAATCAGTTCGTTCAAATTTTCTACTTTTAATTTCGGTAAATTAACCGTTAATTTTACGTTACCAACACGATATCGTTGACCTTCATCAACAGTATAGGTGATATAAAATTCTTGCTGATCAGGATCAAGCTCTGCCACAACCGAATCTACTTTAAAATCAGCATACCCGTGTTCGTGATAAAACCTACGCAAAAGCTCCTTATCGTAAGCAAGTCGATCGGGATCATACGTATCATCAGAACTGAAGAAACGATACCAACGAGACTCCTTCGTTAAAACAACAGAATCAAGCCGTGATGCACTAAAATGATTATTACCAACAAAAATAATCTTATTAATAGAGGTTAGGTTTCCCTCACTAATCTCGAAAATAAGGTCAACTCGGTTTTGCTCACGCTCTACAATTTTTGGCTCAATCTTGGCTCCATATCGACCACTAAGTCGGTACATATCACGAATTTTTTGGGCACACTCTTGAACCTTTGCAGGTGTATAAACCTCCTTAGGTCTTAATCCTATTTCAGATTGCAAGACTTCGTCTTTAAGGCGGCTGTTGCCTTCAAAGGCAATGCGGTTGATAATTTTATTTTCAACAACCTTGATAAGTAAACGATTTTCTTGGGGTTCGATCACAACATCAGCAAAAAGACCTGTCGCAAAAAGATTTTTTAGAATTTCTTCAACTTTTTCTTCACTTACGACTTCGCCAGGTTTCACATCGATGTAACTCATGATAGTAGGCGTTTCAACCCGTCGGTTTCCTTCAACGTCGATTGAACGAATACTTGCTTGCGCCAACGCAAAAGTCGCAAGTAAGCTTGATCCCAAAGCAGTTGATAGAAAAAGAGAACGCTTTACCACAAAAACCCCTTATTATTTAAAAAAAATATTAGCTATATCATTCCAAGTAGCGAAGATCATAAGCCCTATAATCAAACAAAAACCAATGCGGAATCCCCATTCTTGAGCTTTTTCAGAGAGAGGCTTTCCCCTTAATACTTCAACAAAATAAAACAACAAGTGCCCACCGTCTAACATGGGAACGGGGAAAAGGTTAATGAGCCCCAAGTTAACAGATAAAAGTGCCATAAACCAGACGAGAGCAACAAAACCCGATTGCGCTATTTCTCCCGACATTTGGGCAATACGCAGAGGTCCTCCCAACCCATCAGCTGACTTAGCACCGATGATGACTTGACCTAAAGCTTTGATGGTTTGCCAACTTAAGGAAAATGCTTCCTCTGATGCGTACCACCAGGAATTCCACCAATTTCTTTTAATATAACCTGCTTCAGAACCTTTAATCCCCAAAAGTCCAATTTTATGAACATGGCCAAAACGATCTTTGATTTCAGAAAGAACGGGAGCCATAGAAAGAGTCAGGATGTTTCCTTTCCGATCGATAACTACCTGAAGGATATCACCTGGGTGAGACTGCACAATCATGGGGATATCTTCAAACCGATTAATCGACTCGCCATTGATGTTTTTGATACGATCTCCAACCTGGAGGCCAGCTTTTTCTGCAACGCTATCTGGTTGGAATCCATCAATAATAGGGACTGTATAACGCTGACCAACGGTTGCAAAAAGAATGGAAAAAAGAAAAATAGCAAAAATGTAGTTAGCTGCAGGGCCTGCAACAGAAACAGCTATACGTTGCCAGACTGTTTTATAAAAGAGAGAGCGAGATCTTGCATACTCATCCATTTTTTTCAGAGTTTGATGGTCTGGTGTACTGGCCGCATCCGCGTCCCCGACCATTTTGACATATCCGCCTAAGGGAAACCAACTGACTTTCCACCGAGTGCCGGCTTTGTC
>JAKBAL010000047.1 GCA_021809225.1 Pseudomonadota bacterium
ACACAACTTCTCGCTGTGCCCATTCTTATGTGGGTAAAGAAAAGAATACAGTAAGGGTTATATAATCTTCACCTCTGCCAAAATGGCCCAATGATCACTCAGGTTATCCAATACTTCGATAGATTCTACATGATAGTGAGGGGTGGTAAAAAAACCATCTACGACGAGTTGCAGGTCTCCTGCTTTATGTAAGCTTTTATCAATGGTTGTTGTGACATGGGAAGGGATATTATCTTTGTATTTTGAGGCTATGGCATCAAAAATAGCTGTGCCGCGGGGCGCATTAAAATCTCCACAGAGAATAAAATCGGGAAGAGGGGAGAGTAACTGGAAAAGAATTTTTAAATTTTGATGCTGTTGATCAGTTGGCTTGCCATTTGGAGACCATGTAAAATGCGTATTCACCAAACGATACCGCTGCCCATCTTTGATAGTTTCTGTCACTAAAATAGCCCGTGCCGTCTTCTCTGCCATGACCTCAGCTGCATCTCCTTCATGTATAAGGGGAAGATGATCTCTATCTCCTCTGTAATAGGCACTATAACTGTTAAGTATGGGTAAAGCTGAAAATGTCACGAGAGCGCTATTTTGCGGGATTTTATTCCATTGTATAAAATTTACGACAGTAGATACGCTTTTCATCTTAAGGGCTGTTTCAAGAAAGGGGATGTCTTTGACAGGCACTTCCTGTAGCAAAACGATATCAGGCTGCTCCTTTGTAAGAAAGGGAATAATACGATCGAGATGCTTATCAAATTCAATGTTTAAGCATACTATTTTTAAAGGCAAGGTTTGCTTAGGGTTGTTCATGTCTCAAATATTTATAGAGTTAAGATTTTAATATTAAGAAAAGCATTCTTTAGAAATGGATGCAAGCCGTAAATGGCCTCTGTTGATTCATTCTCTATGGCAGAGTATTTTTTTCAAAAAAAACACCCTCAACGAAGGATTGTTCATAAAGAACAACCCTTCATTTTGAGGGTGGTATTTAAAAAGCCTCAAAAAAGAGGCTTAAATAATTTACCGCAACTTAAGATTGACAGCAGAGGTTTTACCCTTGTTGCTTGCTAATTCAAAGCTGACTTTTTGGCCTTCAGCCAAATTGGAAATTCCTGAGCGCTCAAGCTCAGTAATGTGAACGAACACATCACGTGTACCGTCTTCCATTTGAATAAAGCCATAGCCTTTTGTAGGGTTAAACCATTTTACAGTGCCGTTTTTCATTTCTATATCCTTTGATAGGCGTTAACTAATTGAGTTCTCAACAAAAAGCGTAAAAATTCCACCCAATACAAAAAGTCGTTTACATATGGAAGGGGAGCTGAGGGTAAGAAGAAGAAGGCATAAAGTCAATCTTAGTTTCTTACGCAGAGCACGCAATCTCTACGGTTTTTATTCCTTAAAAGAAGTTTTAAACTCAATATTAATATAAGGCCTATTTTTAAAAACGCAAGCCTTAAGACTAAGGTGTGGTTTTCAATAAGGAATGACTATAAGGAAAGCGGCAAAAAGCATAGATTAAAAGGAAAAGAAAGGGTAAGCATGCGGCTGCCGTGAATAAGAAAAAAACAGGCCATGAAAGAATATCTGCAAGCTTTCCTGCGCCTGCAGAAAAAAAGATTCGTGCCAAAGATCCAAAAGAGGAAAGAAGAGCAAAGTGTGTGGCTGTATAGGGCGCGCTACAGAGGCTTGAAAGATAAGCAATAAAAGCGACAGCTCCTAACCCGCAGGTGAGGTTTTCGATGCCAATCGTCACGACAAGAACGCTAAGATTATAGCCAACTAAAGCTTGGATAACGAACATTAAACTAGAGATGACTTGGAGGCCTGCGCAGAGCAGGAGAGCTGAGAGGATACCAAAACGATTCAGGAAAAGACCTCCCATAAAACCACCTACAATCAGGGCTGAAATACCAAAAAGTTTAGCAATATGAGCGATTTCAAGTTTGCTAAAACCAAGTTCCACCAAAAAGGGGGTATTCATTACATTTAGTGCTGTATCTCCCACTTTATAAAAAAAGATGAAAGCGAGAACAACGCGCCAATCATGGGACTGCCAAAGGTCTTGGAGGGGGAGGCCATAAGTGGATTTTAACCATTCCCAAAAATGGTTATAGGATGTGATATGTTTCAAAGAAAGGTGAGGGGTTAGATTAGGGACAGGGGTCTTAGGAGAGGGACTGAAAAGTGTCGTAAGCAGTCCGATGCTTATAAAGCATGCCATGATAACGTATGCAGTTTTCCAGGAATAGGTGGCTGCAAGAAAAAGGGCGCCGACGCCTGACATCATCATTCCCATTCGCCACCCAAGAACGGTGGAAAAGGCTGCAGATCCTTTTTGGTCATCATCAATAATTTCAATTCGGTAGGCTTCAATCACAATGTCTTGAATGGCGGAACAAAAAGCAACGCCAAAGGCCCACAAAGCAGTTTCAAAAATATGTTCTTTCGGATTTGAAAAGCCGAGGCCGAGCAGCATAAAAATAAGAACACATTGAGAGAGGAGAGCCCAACTTCGCCTCTGGCCTAAAAATTGAGAGAGGAAGGGGAGTTTAACCCGATCGACCATAGGCCCCCATAAAAACTTAAAAGTGTAGGGGATCGTTACAATAACAAAAAGACCAATTGTTGTATTGCTGAGTTCCGATTCTTTCAGCCAAATAGACAGGGTTGATAATGTGAGCAAAAAAGGCAACCCACTCGAAAATCCAAAAAGGAAAATCGAAAGAATTCGCCTGTCACAAAAGGCAAAAAAACTTGTTCTCCATGACTGAATCAACGTCTATTATATCCTTCTGAACACTTAGAGGAGCAGAGTATAACACAGATATTATGAAGTTTAATACTTTAAAAAAAGAAGGGAAAATCTTCATGAATAAACTCCCCCTATAATCAAAAAAATTGCACGAAATCAGAATTGAAATCTGAAATTGTGCACATCTGGGGATGAGAATTTCTAGCAGGAGAGTTTTTTCAGTGATATGTTTGTTTCAAAGAGGTAAAAGTAAGCAAAAAAGAAAGATCTTACTCTTCATGATTAAGGAAAACAGTTTATACTTTTATGTGGTTATTATATTTTGGATTGGCTTTCAGTCGCTCGCTTATGCAGTTCAATATATTACTGAAGATGCAGAAACAACGGAAGTTAAACATGTTGAGTTTAACCCTTATGTATATGAAATAAATATAAAAGATTTCAATTTTTTTGAAGCTCCAGCTATGGAGACAAACGCGGGGATTTTTACAGACTTTCAAGGACATCTGATCACTTATGGAGCGTTCTTTTCCCCTCGTCAAGGACCGCAAGCATATGGCTATGCAGATACTGAACTCGGTATTAAGTATCGATTTATTCATGAAACAGACACAATGCCGCAAATTGCTTTCTATCCAAAAATAACTCTCCCTACGGGAAGTGGAAAACGAGGAATAGGTTATGGAGGTCCTACGGAGACACCAGCCCTTTGGTTTTTAAAGACGATGGGTTCTTGGAAAATTTCAGGAGGGGGAGGCTATACTCTTATCCAGGCGCCTAACACCTTCAATTTTGCTTTTGGAGGTATTCTCCTTCAATGGGAGGTAATAAAAGATTTCACATTGGGGAGTGAATTTTATGGACAAGGGAGGTCGCTAACGAATTATGGATCAACAGGTCTTCTTACTTTGGGAGCTACTTATAATTTTACAAAAACTTTTGCTCTTCAAGTGAGTGTCGGCCATAGCGTTGCAGGAGCGGAAACACTCACGAGTTCTGTAGGTCTCGATTGGACATGGGGCCCCGATAAACCTCAAAAGCCTTCAGAATCAAAGGATAACTCTTCAAAGCAATTAACATCTTCTGAGTTAAAAGAAGGTCCATGCATGGCACCTCATGAGTAGTTAATTTAGCAGCGCTTACATTGACCAAAAAAAAGTTCGACATCTCTTAAAAACTATATTAAAAGAAAAAAATTGTAATAGGTGAATTCTTTTATCATGAATCAAGATCTTACCAATGCAGACCTATCTCCCGTAAAAGAAAATCAAAAAAATTGGACAGCTTTTAACTTTTTTACCCTTTGGGTTGGGATGTCTATTCAGATACCAACTTACATGATGGCTGCTTCCCTCATTCAGGGAGGAATGAATTGGTCTCAAGCCCTTTTTACGATTCTGTTAGGAAATTTTATCGTTCTCATACCCATGGTTCTCATTGGTCATGCTGGTGTTAAATATGGAATTCCCTATCCTGTTTTTGCGCGCGCAAGCTTTGGAATTTTGGGATCGAATATTCCATCTTTGCTCAGAGCCCTCGTTGCATGCGGATGGTTTGGAATTCAAACCTGGATTGGGGGAACGGCTATTTATACGTTTGTGTTGCTGCTATGGCCAGAAGCAGGAAGTTTTGCGGGAGCTTTTACAGAAACGTTCGGTGTGGGGCTTATTCCCTTTCTCTGTTTTTTGGTTTTTTGGTTTATGAACCTCTTTTTTGTTTGGCAGGGAGTTGATTCCATTAAATGGTTGGAGACATTTTGTTCGCCATTTTTAATCGTTGGCGGATTCGCGCTATTGTATTGGGTTTATTCAAGTTCTGACAGCTTTACAATCATCTTTCAAACGACATCGCAATTTGAGACATCTTCTGCTTTCTATCAATTCTTCTTCCCTGCTCTTACAGGAATCATCGGCTTCTGGGCTACCTTAAGTCTTAATATTCCAGACTTTACGAGATACGCTAAAAATCAACGTGCTCAAATCCTTGGTCAAGCACTTGGTTTACCTACCACAATGACTTTTTGTGCCTTTATTGGTATTGCGGTGACGAGTGCGACACTTGTCATTTATGGAGAAGCGATTTGGGATCCTATCGTTCTCATTCAAAAATCCGACAACGTTTTTATTGTCATATTTTCTCTCGTTACCATTGTACTGGCGACCCTAACGACGAATGTTGCGGCTAACGTTGTGAGTCCAGCCAATGATTTTTCCAACCTTGCGCCGAAATTTATTAATTTTAAAAGGGGTGGGCTGATCACGGGGGTCATTGGAATTTTGATGATGCCTTGGAAACTTCTTGCAGATCCATCGGGGTATATTTTTACGTGGCTTATTGGGTATTCCGCATTACTCGGCCCGCTCGCAGGGATTATTCTCGTCGACTATTTTGTGGTTCGTCGAACAACCTTAAATCTAGATGCCTTATATCAACGTCATGGAGCTTATAGCTATACAAATGGCTATAATCCCAAAGCGATTGCAGCCCTTATTCTGGGGATCCTCCCTAACATCCCTGGCTTTCTCGTTCAGATAAAAGTGTGTGATCCAGATTCCGTGTTTGGGTTTTTTGTTCCTTTTTATCACTACGCCTGGTTCATCGGACTTTTTATCTCAGGGGTAAGCTATGGATTTATGATGCTTGCAGAAAAATCTCTGACTCAAGCTCAAGAAGAACAAACGGCTTTTGCGCAAAGTTAAGCACGAGTTTTTTTGTGGGAGGCTTTTTATGAAATCTTTGTACTTTAAGATGTATTTTTTTCAGGCATTTCTTTCTTTTTTTCTTTTAATAGCCTGTATTTTACCTGGCTATACAATGAACGAAGAGCACAAACGTCCCCGTACTGCGAAAAAAACGCTTCCACTTGTCAATAATACTTTTCAGATTAATGAGAAAACAGTCAACATACCCTTACCTTATGTCTATTCAAAGGTGGATCCTGAAACGACTCGGTGTTTTTTTGAAGGAGAAGTCGTGATGATCGGTCCGGAAAGTCCATTTGAATCCTATGTTACGTATCCTCTTCTTCCCTGTTTATTGGGGCGGATCTATGATCCGGAAAGCAAAAAGAGCCTTGCTTTCCACAAAGGTGCCATTCATGGTATGGATTCTTTAAAGCCATTCTACCAAAAGCTTGAGGTTTCCGATCCTAATAAATTGGAAGTATCTCTTTATTCTTGTGAATTAAGTAAAGAACAATTCAAGCAAAACCACGCAAGGTATTACGGTCAAAAAAACCAATCTCAAGAAATGATAGCGGTTCGCAATTTTCTCACTCAAGAATTTTGCATTCCCAAGGAAAATATCGAATTGCGTTTTTATAAGAAAGCTTTCACATTGCCTGATCTTGGGCCCTATTACGCTATGCACTTGACAGTCGGTATTAAAAAAACAGGGGAACTCTTTCATACAGCGTTTCTTGCTGAAGATGTTTTTAATTTAAAAGAAGTTAAAAATGTGGGACAAAAAAAAGAACAATATCCAAAATTCAGCACATTACCGTTTGAACAGCAACGTGACGTTGTTTTTAATTTCGCTGGCAGGATACTTTTACCAAATGTTCGAGAACGCTTTGTAGGTACACCCGAGCTCATTGATAGAAGCAGGTACGGTGACCTAAAGTTTTTTTTAACAGAGGAGCTAGACATACCAGCATCCTCTTTTCCTAAGAAATTCAGGATAAAAATTAGAGACGATGAAATAGAAGTGATTGAGCCGCTCTTTAGTAATTTTTAAAACGAAGGGTTTGATGGCTCCCCTAAGTCCTACTTATAATGCTTCGATATTTCAATATCATAAGCCCCTTTTCCAGTCACCCAACGAAAGCAAAGGCGATATTGGTCATTCATGCGTAAGCTAAATTGCCCCTCCCTATCACCATGGAGCTTTTCCAACTTTGTTCGAGATGGCACTAACTGCCTCAGATGATATATACTGTGTGCTTGGTTAAGGCTTTCCATCAAGTTTAAAGCATTTCGCTCTAAAGTTGTTAAAGAGTCGGGCGCATTTCTGGAATTCCAAACATCTTCTGCTTGATTATCTTTCTTTGAAAAACTGAATAGTTTTTCTTCATCACCACCTTGGAAAGGAGTCTCTTTTTCCTTTTCCTTTTCCTTTTCCTTCTCTTTTTCTTTCTCAAATCCGTATTCTTTTTTCAAATTGGTAGCGGGCGGTGGAGTGTAAGAAGGCTGGGAGAATTCTTTCTCTGTTTCCAATTTGGCAAGACGTTCTTTCTCTTTCCTAACATTCAGAAAAACTTGGTTGGCTTCTAACTCAAACATATCAAAGAGAGACTCCAACTTCTTTTGAGATTCGGAAATAAGCTGGAATCTTCCTCTAGAATTTTCCGTAGATAAATTTTTGAGGGGGGAGTAGGTTTCTTCAATGACTGCAGCAAGTTCATCAACGGACTTTAGGTAATCTTGGTCTTGAACTTCTGAAAATCTGGAAGTTTTAGCCCAGAGGTTACTGTATTTTTGATCAAATTTATTATACATTTCCTTAAATTTATAAAAAATTTCAGTTAAGACCGCCTCTCTAATTAAACGGCCAAATTTTTTTCTCTTATGTAAATTCATAGCTTGTTGAAATTTTTGTGCTAGATGTTGTTCAGAAGGGGCAATAAATCTTTTTATCTTATGGGTGCACTGGTCTCTTATACTTTTAAAATTTGCTTTTTCTTTAGTAGGAAAATTTTTTATAGAAAGATTTTCTTCCATGCCTAAAAGTAACTCAATCATTGGGAGAAGATCGTTTTGAGAAAGATATAGGCCGCCGATTTCATCAAGATATTGGCGGCTGATTTCATCAAGATATTGGCCGCTGATTATATCAAGAGAGCTAAAGTTGACACTTGTTTTGTCTTGCTTTGTTATTAAAAACGCATTTTTGAAATAAGTATATGCCTCTCTCCAATTCGCTTTTTCTGCGCAAACAAATGCCATCACTAAGTTTTCTCTCTGTCCTGTCGGTTTCGTCGATATAAGCTTTCCTGCATCATCATATTTTTTTAACAAATGATACTGCCATGCTAGCATTTCTCGCATAATCTCTGGTGTTAGATCTTGAGTTATCAAATCTTCATCGCACTCTAAAGGCCATTCCATCCTAAGGAGTTTTTCCTCATGCTCTATAGCCTTCTCATATTTCTCAGCGTAATGATATAGAATTGCTAAAGTTGCATGATTAATGGGACGGTATGTATCAGACGTTAATCCTAAAGCTTCCAAACAGTATTCATAGATTCTGCCTCCTATTTCAAAATGGGCAGGTGTTATATCAAATTGATATTCTCTTATCCTACGAAAGGGATGTTTCTTAATCATATAGGATTGATCTAATATTATCTTATAAAATAAATGTTTAAATAATATTATTTTAAGCTCACTGAAAATGGGTGACAAAAGTATGGGCGATACTGCCCTTAGAGCTTGAATTGAATATATCGTTTTTTCATAGTCTTGTTTTGCAATATCACGCTTGATTTTTTTCATGTAGTCAAAATGAAGACAACGCAATAGATGTTCAAAACATAAATTGCATTTTTAAGGAAGTCTTCGTCCTTAATCCATTCATAATCAGGGTATTCATCATTATTATATTGAGGATAAGCCCCCGTTCGGATGAGACAAAAATGCTTTTCACAGCTCTTAAAAAAATTTAAAATATTTTCTTCAGTTGGAAGATTTAAGCGTGAACGCGCCTCTTTGAACTCCTTCCAGGAATTACACAAGGCCTGCACTTCTCTAGCAAGTTTTTCATGCTCTGGTCCAAGGGCACGGGGATTATTATCTTGGTCTTCCTGAGGATGTAAATGCTTATTCATTAAAGCTTCCGCGGCTTCAATTGTTAAAGCTTTTTTTTGTTCTCCTTCTGGCTTTTCAGGAACATTTCTCTCTCTTTGAGGGGCAGTCAAAGGTGAAATTGAAATCGGGTCTTTTTCTAAGGTGTCTTCCATTGCCCAAGGAGATGAGCTGCTCATCAAAAAAACCATTAAGGCTAAAGAAGAAGATCTTAAAATAATTGAATGTCTTAAATTTACCATAACAAATGCCAAAATAATATAAACGTCGTTTGATTTTATAATTATTAATTTTTCTCTTGTAAAGAAAAAAACACATGAACGGGGGCTCTTTAAGCCATATTTGGCAACTCTCTTAAAGACGCCCTGAGATCAGGCGATAGTGCATAAGGGGAGGGCAGGGCAAGAGTCGCTATAGCTTCCTGAGTTTTTACCTTGAGGATAATCTTTGTTTTTCCAGGAGCTGCTTTTTCAAGAAGATTTCGGAGTGAAAAAACCTGATTTTCCGATTGAAGGAGGAGAGTTAAAACGCCACCATCTGTAGCTTTTTCTAAGCTTTCAATGCCTTGACACGTTAATCGTAGGGTATCATCAGACAGTTGAACAGACACGGTTACAAGTAAAGCCATCCCAGGTTCAAGTTGTTCTCTGTATTGGCTTAAAAGTTCTGAAAACACAGTGATTTCAAATACACCTGTGGGATCAGAGAGTTGAACGAAGGCATATCTCTGTCCACTTTTTGCGGCTCTCTCTTGCTTGGTGATGACAATTCCCGCTAACCGATAGGTCTGAGCTTCTCCT
>JAKBAL010000048.1 GCA_021809225.1 Pseudomonadota bacterium
GTTCTGAGTTTTTTGATGACTTCTTTGAGTATGCTGCGTTCTTCTTCTGAAAGACGTACAATATATTTTTATTCATTATTTTTATCTCTTATGTTTGTAAATCCCATAAGAAATTACCAGCCGCACTCAACTCTAAAATTTAAGTATGACTAAAAACTAGAACAACAGCGCCTTAAGATGGGGGTTTTATTTGGCTTTGCTGTGAAAGTTTGAGGAATTTTAGGGAACGCCTCTCCTTATGAACGACGGGCTTTAAGATTATTTGGCCTTCTCTTTGGAAAAGCCTTTCAAATGAACCTTAGGGGAAGGCTCTCGTACGTATTAACTTGCCTTGTTTAATTGAAAAAAAGTGATAGGATCCATTTTTTTGCGAGGTAAGACTTAATTCATGTCCTCATCATCTCACTCACGTCTTCTCGTGCCAGTATTATGTTTGTTGGCAGCACTCGGGATTTTTTCAACCTCCCTTTATTTGCCTTCCATGCCTGCAATTGGGGTGGCGCTTAATACGTCCATGAGTTCGGTTCAACTTACATTGACCGTTTTCTTTCTGGGATCTTCGTTGGGATACTTGTTTTTAGGACCCCTTGCGGATCGGGTGGGTCGCCTTTTGGTTGCAAAGATGGGGCTGATCCTTTTTATTGCGGCAAGCTTCTGGTGTGCAGAGTCTGAAAGCATTTTGAGCCTTCAAATAGCCCGTTTTATCCAAGGGATGGCTGCAAGTACGGGTCCTTTAATTGCAAGAGCCGTTGGCCGTGATCTTTATGAGGGCCATCACCTAACGCGATATACAGCCACCATCATGATGGTCATCTCCGTCTCTCCTGCCATTGCCCCGATAATAGGAGGATTTATCGTTTCTCATTTCGGATGGGATATGAACTTTTATTTTCTCATGCTCTTTGGCTTTTTCACAATCCTAATGATCTGGATATGGCTCCCTGAAACCAATGGTTATCGAAAAAAATCCGCGCAGCCCTTTTCAATTTTTAAAAATTACGCACTCTTGTTTAAGGGTCCTTCTTTTGGATTGCTATGTTTTGTGCTGGGTACCCAATATGCAATTCTCTTTTGCTATATTACCCTTTCTCCCTATCTTTTTATGTCTTTTTTTGGGTGGTCTGCACTGGAGTATGGATACATAGGTATTGTTGGTGCTTTGGGGAACATGGCTGGATTTGCTTTTGCCCGTCGCCTGGCTCACCTTATCCATTTCCATCAGGGTATTTTGATCGGTAGTCTTTTATGCTTTTTGCTAAGTTTTGTTTTTGTAGGGGCCTGTCTTTTCTTCCCAATAAAAGCCTATTTACTCGTTTTATACGTCGTATCTTTTTTTTGTATCTCCTCACTGGCTATCGTCAATGCAACAGCTGCAGCCATGAATCTTTATCCAAAAATGGCAGGAACGGCATCCGCCATGATGGGGGCCCTCCAAATTGGAGCAGGAGCCATTGGCAGCGCACTTGCAAGTGTGCTTCCCATCTCCCCCTGCGCTGTAGGAATAACCATGGGAATTTTAAGTTTTTTAAGTTTTTTGGCTGGAATTTTTATGAAAAAGAAGTGATGGCTGGGGCGGCAGGATTCGAACCTGCGGATGGCGGTACCAAAAACCGCTGCCTTACCACTTGGCTACGCCCCAAAGGAAATCGTCTGTACCATAAAAATAAACGGTAAGAATTGCAACTGTTTGTTCACCATCGAGAAAATATTTTTGAAAATTGCCCTTTACTTAAAAAGAAAATTATCCTCTTTTAAGACTTAGCTTTCATAAAAAGGGGTTTAAAATAGTGTTGAGAGTTTTGTTTCTGTGCTTTAGTCTTATGTCTCTTATAGGATGCTCAAACTGCTATAAGGAAACAGGAGAATCTTACTTTCAATTTAAAGATCCCAATAAACTTTCTATAGCGATCAAGGATACAGCTCATGGAGCCGTAAGAAGAAAAACTTTCAATGAAAGGGTTGAAACATGGCAGTAAGATTTCTTTTAGTAGGCTTGAGCTTGCTCTCTCTGATAGGATGTGGCGAGAAAAAAGAGAATGCAGAGGGACCCAAGCCACTGATTGTTATCACATCCCCGGATAACCCTCCTTTTGAGTTTAAAGATACGGCAACGGGCGGAGATAAAGTGATCGGGTTTGATATGGATGTGGTGCAAAAATTAGGAGAACACTTAGGTCGTCCCATCAAAGTTGTGGAAGCCGATTTTGCTGCCCTTATTCCTTCTCTTCAATCCGGTCGGGCCGACATAGCCATTGCTGAGCTAGGCGCATCGGATGAACGGCGTAAAAGTGTCGATTTTTCAGATCCTTACTATATAAATACATTTTCACTTCTTGTGCCCGAAGACTCAACCGTGACATCGGAAAAAGAATTAAATGATAAAAAATTAGGAGCACAACTGGGAAGTACAAATGAAGCTTTAGCTCACAAGTGGGCAGAAACGATACCAGGGCTTTCCGTTATCTCCTTAAATAAAGTAGGAGATCTCGTTCAGGAACTTAAAAGTGGGCGTCTTCAAGCTGCTGTAATGGGAAGTACAACAGCCCATAAAATTGCCGCATCGACGCCAGGAGTCAAAGTTATCGTTTTGAATACATCTAATGGAGGCGGCCTTGCAATAGCCTTTCCCAAAGGCTCACCTTTAGTCGTCCCTACCAATGAAGCGCTTAAAAAGATGAAGGGTGATCTTGATCAAATTGCTGAAAAGTGGATCACACAGTGAAAATGAAAACGAATTTTTGCATCTTCACTGCGTCATTAGAAGAACCCACCACTACAAGGTGGAGAAGTTGGTAATGAACTTATGTTTCTGGATTGCTTCGGCTCCGTCGGAGCCTCGCAATGACGGCTCCCCCGGTCGTCTTTGCGAGGGCGATAGCCCGAAGCAATCCAGTCTTTTTTTCTTAAGTTTATTAAGAGCGCTGAGGAACATATATAAATGAGTATGGTCCTTGACTTTGAACGCATATGGCCGTCCGTTCCTTATATTCTTGAAGGCGTTCAGGTTACACTTGCCTATACGGCCGTTTCACTGTCCTTGGGCTTTGTGTGGGGAATGCTTTTGGCTCTTTGTAAAGTAAGCCATATTACTTTTCTCAAGTGGTTCTCTGGTTTTTATACCTCTGTTTTCAGGGGAACCCCTTTGCTTTTGCAGCTGACACTCATTTATTATGCAACCCCTCAATTGACGGGGTACACGATTTCAATTTGGGAAGCAGGTATTCTAACGTTTACGCTTAACTCAGGGGCCTACGTGTCAGAACATATTCGCGCGGGAATTAATGCGGTAGACAAAGGACAAATGGAAGCGGCTCTTTCTTTGGGGCTTTCATACTCCTTACTCATGAAAGATATTATCTTGCCTCAAGCTATTCGCAATAGCCTTCCATCTCTTGTCAATGAAGCTATAGATTTGGTAAAGGAATCAACTCTTATTTCGGTTATCGGAGGTGCTGACATCTTGCGCAGGGCCAATATAGTTGCGAGCGAAAAATATCTTTATTTTGAGCCCCTTATTGTTGCAGGATTTTTATATTATGTCCTTATAATGATTCTGACCCTTGGGGCACGGCTTCTTGAAAAGAAATTGAAAACAACATGATTCGTCTTGAAAAAATTCATAAGTCATTTGGATCCCATGAAGTACTTAAGGGAATTTCAGGACATATTCCTCAAGGGGAAGTTCTTGCCATTATTGGTCCCTCTGGATCTGGGAAATCAACACTTCTACGCGCAATCAATCTCTTAGAAACACCTACAAGTGGCAAAGTTTTTATCGAGGGCGTTTGTATTAACGAAGGTCGGATTGATATTGCAAAAATTCGTTCCAAAGTAGGGATGGTTTTTCAGCAGTTTAATCTTTTCCCTCATATGACAACTTTAGAAAATGTCATTTATGCTCCTATGAAGGTGAAAATACTTCCCCGAAAAGAGGCTGAAGCTTTAGGGAAAGGGCTCTTAGAAAAAGTAGGACTCAAGGAAAAAGCGAATACCTATCCCCCCCATTTATCGGGGGGACAGAAGCAGCGCGCAGCCATTGCTCGAGCTCTTGCTATGGAACCAGAGGCTATTCTGTTTGATGAGCCCACCTCTGCCTTAGACCCTGAAGTGGTTAAAGAGGTGCTAAATGTTATGAAGGATCTAGCTCATACCGGCATAACCATGGTGATCGTGACTCACGAGATGGCTTTTGCGCGGGAAGTTGCAGACAGAGTTTGGTTTTTGGATGAAGGTCATCTTGTTGAAGATTCTTTGAGTCAGACTTTCTTTGCGTCACCTCAGACGAAACGTGCCAGGGAATTTTTGGATAAGGTTTTGTAATAAGAATTGTACCAGTAATTATTTATCTTCTTTAAACAGAATGGCAATTCATGGACAATTGATTGTCAATAACCCATTTGGTAAATTTAAGATCTAAAATTTTAGGATCTTCCTTTAAAGAATAAGAATAGACCAATGCAATGCATTCAAAATAATTGTCCACGGATATAACGAACTCTTTCTCCTTCATAATCTTCATAACAGTTTCAAAGCACTGGCTCATAAACTCAAGATTTTCTAAAGGTGAAGTTATTATCGTATTTATTTTAAGTGGTTCAGCTAATCTTATTTTTCTAGATGAAGATTTTATAAGATCAAGAATGGAACATTCTAAAGCATCTGCTATGGCTTGAAGAGATCGTGCTCTTGGATTTTTAATCCGACCTTTAAGGATGTTTCTTACGGCGTGAACACTCAACCCTGCCTTCCTCTCCAAGGCAGGGATGGAAAGGTTTTGAGCTCTCATGCGTTCTGATATTTCTTTTTTTAATGAAGCTGCCATACATTTTTATTTTTATGATCAAATTCATTTGTACCATACCGCACAAAGACATTTATGGTAAGCCTTTTGTGCGTTTATGAATTTTTTATCTTCTGCACCTAACTATTTTACATGTGTTAGTTGTATAAACAGTTAATTCTTTTTTAAAAAAATTTAGATATCAATGCATTAAGCTCCACCATTCTCTTCTTATCCGATTTAAGAAAAATCAAGTTTACGTTTAAAACCGTTTAATAAAGGATAGATCTTTCCAATAACCTGTGCGAATCCGCCGTTTCCAAGGACATTTGCGCTTGTGATTACAGGATCAAAAAGAATATAAAGCGCTGTAATTAAAGACATCATTTCGGCATTAAAGCCTAATTGACTTTCAAGAATGGGGAGCATCACAAGTATGCCCCCACCAGGAACTGCAGCAACAGAAAACTTAGCCAATACAAAGTATAAGGCAAAGATAAGGTAATTTAAAAATGTAGGTTCGGAAATTCCATAATTTTTCAAAACAGCAAAAGCAAATATAGGTATGGCAAAACAATCACCAATAAGATGAATATTCACTGTTGTTGGAATAACAGAGCGAGCCAAATCTGGATTCTCTGAATTTGCTTCGGCTCCCAGAATCGTAAGAGGCATGGCAGCAGCACTTGACATAGTACTAAATCCAGCAATGGTCGCAGGTATCATGTTTCTCATACTTTTTAAGAACTTTTTGACCTTGAATTGATTTACTACAAAGTAAATGAATGCAATGTATGTAATTTGTGCCATAGCAATGATAGCAAAAATTAAAGCATAATCTTCTAATATTCTTGTGATAACGCCATCAAATTGAAGTTTGACCACAAAACCAGCAACAAATAAGGGGATTAGAATCGTAAAAAGAGAAAGAATTTTTCCAATTCCCTTTTCCAAGTGTTCAGAAATTTTATGAGCGAAGCTCGGTGTAAGGAGTGAGAAAAGAACTCCTAAGATAAGTCCCAAAAACATAGCCTTATCATTTCCAATCAGCTTTGGCAGTGAAACGGTCCATATAGGTTCCAACTCTTTGATGTTTTGAGGTAATACAAGAGATAAATCAAAATGATATACCCATGAACCAATAGAATAACTGACTAAAGTTGAAAGAAAATTAGAAACGCACACGCTCGCTAAAATCAAAATAATAACTTTCGTCGCATGATGGGCAAGATTCGCTGCCACCTTAAACAAAAGACAAAAGATAATAATCGGCAAGAGAAACACAATCAGTGACTTAATTGACAAGCTAACACTATAAATAATGGATTTTATTTCCAATGACATAAAGGGATCTAAAAATAGTATAGCGATAATGACCGCCACTAATATAAATGGCATTTTCTTAAACATGTTCAGGAACCTTCCTAAAAAGAGCGTTGAAAAATAGATATGAAATTTGGGTGAGGAATAGGGATTACCGGCAGACGCCGGTAGTGGTTGTATGGAAAAATGTAGAAATCGCTTCTTTTTTCACTTTAAGCACAGTTTAAGATTTTAAATTTCTTTTTTATCATACAGTAAATATCGACATAAGAAAAGTTATTAAAAAATTTTGTTTAACGAAAGATCTAAATTCTCCTGTCTTGTTCTTTCAACAGGACAGGAGGTTTAAACTTCCAAGTCAACTTATCCCTATTTAATAGATAACCTCAACTTTGGATAAGCTCAGGTGAGTAAAATTTCATATTGGGTTTATTTTCTCTCAGTTGATATGCAGTAAGGCAAGAGAGGATATTAACACAGGCATTTGTAGGTGAGCGATGTCTGGTGTGCGAAAGATTCATATGAACCTTAAGGATATCAAAGAGTGTTTCAATCAGAAATCGTTTTCTGAGCATGAGTTTTTCAATCAAAGGCATAAGGTAATTCTTCATATTTCGTTTGATACCCGTGATCAATTTAAGCCCTCTCTGATAAAGGGTTTTAAAAAGATTTTGTGAAATGTAACCTTTATCTGCAAAAAGACTCCCCTTAAGATGTCTGGTCATTTCATCCAAAACAGTGCGTTCATCCACATTTCCGGGGGTGATTTTAACAGCCACAATGCTGCCCTTATGATTAATCACCAGATGAAGCTTTAGCCCATAAAACCAGCCCATCGTTGTTTTTCCACGAGCTGCAAGGCCTTTAAAGACACGGTTACGGCTGATGCGTTTGTTATGACACATGGGAAGAGAGGTTGCGTCAGCAATATAAATTCCTGTCTCTTCACCAAATAAGCTTTGCAATAACATACAAAAAGGAACAAAGAGACGTGGCATTAATTGGAGAAATCGACTGTAGCTGAGCAACCTAGGAAAGTCTTTATTGTGAAAATAAGAGAGATGAAAAAGGTAAAAATATTTAAAGTTTTTACAGGGGCTTAACTGGAAAAGAACCATGATTGTTAGCATTTCGCTCAGGCTCATTTCACAGGACCGATGACGTTTTTTTCCTGTGTCCCCATTCTTCATAGGATTTGCAAAATTCATCAAGGCAAACAAATAAAGCTGTGATATTGTATTTCATAGGCTAAGCTCCCTTCTTATTTTTTAGCGATTTTAAGAAAGCTTAGCCTACCATATTTCCTTTCTTATCCAAAGTTGGGGTTAAATTATAATACAACACCTAGAAAATCCCTCGACTGGCACACGTCACTCGAGCTCTTTACAACAGATGGAGCAATCAAACTTGAATGCAGCTATAATTAAAAAATAGTTATATTTTATTTTAAATTCATGCTAATTCTCTTTCATGCAGGTTACTGTGATTGTAAGCAAAGTTTATTAAGGAGAATTCATTAATGGTAAAAATTTATGTCAATACAATAGCCATGCTCGGTGTGGCGTTCTCTATAGGGAGTTCAGTTTTGGCTATGGAAGATCTGGGTGAAAGTAAATATCAGCCGGTTTCTATACCTGGCAGTAGAGACGAAGGAGCTATGGATTCTGCTGGAGTTAGCAACGAATTAGACAGCAACGAATTAGACGTGCTAGGTAAAATAGCTGCCTTAATGCAAAGAATAGCAAACCATGAAATAAGTCCAGAATTTGCTGTCAAAACGTTACTAAACAGCAGATCTTCACCTGGCGAGCTCGCTGAGCAGTACGCGCGCCAGATTTTCTCGGCTCGCATTAGGCCTGAATTCAAAGTTAATACTCCACAGTTTAATTGGGATGATATGCGCAAGCGCATGAGCATGATTCAAAATACAGAACCCTTATCGTATTGGCTATCAGAATCTGCTCAAACTTATTTATCTCAGAAGTATCAGGGTATGGCTGAGGACAAAAACCCTTATGATAAAATAACTTTTACGGAGGATTCGCCTGGAGAGGTTGACGAATATATAAGAGCCATGCGCAGCAAAAATGTAGGCGAACAGCTTATGTTAGCTCGGGAATGCTACAAACGCCTAGTAAAAATTCTTGTTTATGACAACAAAAGGTTAACAGGGCGAGTTGTAAGTTTATTCAACGCGGTTATTAACAATACAAAAGCTAGTAATAATGATAAATCTGAGGCACTCTACACTCTTTCTAGTGTATATTATTATAAATATAGTTATATTTTTACAGGGCCAATGCCACTAGATACACGATCGCCAGCAATAGCTGCTTATATAAAAATATTAACCCTAGAAGATTCGGCGTACGATGCAAGTGCAGCGTATCAACTTGGACGAATATATTCACCTTCTTGTGGTGAATGCGCGTTCTACTCCGGCGTTACTCGTAATTATGAAGAGGCTCGAAAATATTTCGAGAGAGCTGCTGAAAAGGGCCATAAAGACGCAAACTTTCAACTTGCTCTGATGTGGAGGAATAGACACATACATTCCTCACAAAAATACCCTAATGATTTTCAAGAAAGCGAAGTGTTTCAAAAAGCTCGACATTACTTTACTCAAGCTGCTTCTAAAGGTGAGAAAGTAGCTGGTGAATGCAAAGGCAACTTGAAAACTACTAGAAAGCTGGCAAAATATCATCACGGTCATCTGTTACTGTTTGCTGCAGGCAATAGTGAGAGACTGAAAAGAGAAGGCAGAAATCTTATTAAAGCATCAGCTGACCTGGGATATGAGGACGCAATTAGAGAGACGAAAAGATATTATTAGAAAAAAAAAGTGGTATACCCCTTTGGTATACCACTTTACTTGAAAAAGCCAGTTAGATTATGAACGTATCTGGGCTGCTTAGTCGCTCACGTCCCTCGCAAAGCGAGGAGGGTTTGAATTAATATTATTTACCCTTCACGATAGGAGTCTGAGGGCGCATAAACTTTACAGCAGGTATAATAGTTGGCGATGAAGTTATTTCATTCTTTGAGGTTTTTTTTATGCAAAATTCATTGTTCTTTCCATAACAGTTGAATCCAGGCGGACAACAATTATCAGGAGCGCAATAAAGAGAATTTTGAAGACAGCACTTCCCTGTAGCAACGCACTTATACCCTGTGTAACAACCACTCCCACAATTTGGACCTTGCGCATTCAGGACAGTGACTCCTGCTAAAATCACGACAAA
>JAKBAL010000049.1 GCA_021809225.1 Pseudomonadota bacterium
TATTGACCATCCTCTTATTCAGCATAAGCTTACCCAAATGCGGAAACTCAAGACGCCAAAGCACGAATTTCGTCAGCTCCTCCGCGAAATTGCTCTTCTTATGGGTTATGAAATTACACGTGATTTAACCCTTACAATGGAAACGATTACAACCCCACTTACGACCATGGACGCTCCGGTCATTGCTGGCCCAAATCCAGCTATCATTCCCATTTTAAGAGCAGGACTTGGAATGGCGGATGGGCTTTTAGAATTGATCCCCGAAGCAGATGAGGGCCATATTGGGATGTACCGCGATCCCATCACAAAAAAGCCAGTTGAATATTTGGTTAAGCTGCCCAGTGCGAATGGTCGTATCTTTTTTCTCGTTGATCCTATGCTTGCTACAGGAAATTCTGCAGTCGCTGCTGTCGACACCCTTATAAGGCATGGTGCGGAAGCCTCAAAAATAAAGTTCATGGCCCTCGTTGCAGCCCCTGAGGGCATATCTGTTTTTAATGAGAAATACCCCCACATTCCCATCTACACAGCTGCACTAGATGAGAGACTTAATGAAAAAGCCTATATCATCCCTGGCCTTGGGGATGCTGGAGATCGCCTTTTTGGAACACTGTAATTTTTCGCTCATCCTTTTCAAAATAACAAAATTATCTATTTTAATGGCCTGAAATTTCTGATAAAACTTCTTCTATGAATTTTAAGTCACGTCATTTTCAAAGGCTAAGCCAAAAAGCCTTTGCGCCTTTTATGGTCCTATCTGTTATGGGATACTTCATTTACCACTCTATTCAAGGGGATAGAGGTATTCTCGCCTGGATGCAACTCCAAGAGCGTCTACTTCATATTCAAAGTCAGTTAAAAAAAACCACTCAAGCGCGCCAAGAGCTTGAAGAAAAAGTCCATGATCTACGACCCGAAAGTATTAATCGGGATCTTCTTGACCAACAAGTTCGCGAAAGGCTGGGTTATATTGGACATGATGAAGTCGTGATTTTGAGGCTTGATAAATCAGAGTAAAACCACGACACCCCGAATCACTTCTCTCAACCGTATACGTCTCTAACTTTGAGTTATCTTAGCAATGACTTCCCCACCCTTTGCATTATCCACAACGCAAAGCTCGCGCACTGAAACAATACCAGACAACTTCAAATGGTGGTCCAAAACGGGAAGCCTCTGGAGACGTTCTGCAGCCATTCTTCTTGCAATACCATCAATTGAATCATTTTCGATGCAATGAATGACGGGAGACGACATCACTTCTGCAACGCGTGCGGATTTTGGGTCTTTCCCCTTTGCTAGACAACGAACAACGATATCTCGATCCGTAATAATGCCTACAATTTTATCGCCTTCCGCAACGACAATTGCACCAACTTTATGTTCTTTCATTTTTTCGGCTGCCTGGATAAGTGACTCCTGGGGAGAAAGAGTAAATTTTTGATGCTTCATAATTTCTTTAACTTCTGTCATGTAAATCTCCTTGAATTATTTTGATTGAGTCTTAATTAATAGATTCCTTGATTAAAATTTTACGTCAAAGCGATTAAGAATTTATTAAAAAGGCCCTTACCACGACAATTTCTGATTTATCATTGCTTAAAGAAATTCGCATTTAACGTGTAGGCTCTGTATCATCGAAATTTTATGTGGGGATCCCCAATCGTCCCATTGCCAAAAATTTAGCTCGCCTCTGGTCACGAATTTCCTTCCTTTCGAGAAGAAGGAAGGGCTTAAGAGCTGCTTCAATAGCATCTCCAACGGCTTGAATCGTAACCTGAGGACTCCGTTGTGCACCCCCGAAAGGCTCTGGGATAATGGTATCAATAACACCAAGCTGTTTAAGATCTTGGGCCGTGAGCTTTTGAGCAGCAGCAGCCTCTTCTTTCTTATCCCGTGTCCGCCATAAAATGGAGGCACAACCTTCTGGTGAAATCACCGAATAGATGGCATGTTCGAGCATCATGATCACATTAGCAAAAGCCAATGCGACAGCTCCCCCAGATCCACCTTCTCCAATCACTGTGGTCACAATAGGCACATTTACAGCCCCACTTACCTCAAGACTCCGCGCGATGGCTTCTGATTGGCCTCTTTCTTCCGCTTCAATAGCAGGATGGGCACCGGCCGTATCAACAAATGTAATGATGGGAAGATTAAACCGATCAGCAAGCTGCATCAAACGGGCTGCTTTTCGGTACCCTTCAGGTCGTGGCATACCAAAGTTGTGTTTGATTCGAAGCTCCGTATCTTTGCCTTTCTCATGACCCATCACAACCACGCGATGACCGCGAAACAGCCCAAGACCTCCAATAATGGCAGCATCTTCCCCAAAGGTCCGATCCCCTGCGAGAGGTGTAAAGTCAGTTATCAATCCATCAATATAATCACTGGTATGTGGTCGTTCTGGATGACGTGCAACCAATACCTTTTGCCAAGGCGTAAGATTTTGATATGATTTTTTAAGAAGCTTTTCAGCTTTCTCTTGAAGACGCTTAACTTCAGTCACGATATTGACTTCCCCACTTGAGGAAAGATGACGAAGTTCAGAGAGCTTGCTCTCAAGCTCAGCAATAGGCTTTTCAAATTCAAGTGTTACGGCCATCGATTCATTTACCCTATATACCTAGATCATTCTTGATCTGAATCTAAACGCCTCGAGCTTATGGTTCAAGTTAAACCTTATCATTGATGATTTTGGCCTCACTAAAAAACATTTCATTCGTCTCATTCTCTGCCGCTTTTATCTTAGGGAATTTATTTCTTATTAACTGTTCCACCCTTGACTTCTCCTTGAATTTTAACTTCTTTTCCTTGCTCTACAACCCCTCTTCCAGAGTCAAACGTGATCGTTCCACTAACAATGGTTTTTCCTTTCAATTGCAGAACTTGTTCGTTACTTGTCCTCCCCTTGATAACAATATCTTTAACGTCAACGTCATCTAAGGAAACATCATCACCCTTGATTTCTAAGTTTTGGAAATGGCTTTTCTTGGCATCGAGAGGGCCTATAATGTTTGTTTCTCCCTTCACTGTAATATTATCAACTTCAACGGGACCCTTAACCTTCAAGTCCTGAAAGTGACTCTGTTGAGCCATCAGAGGACCAGCAATATCTGCCTTTCCATTCACTGTGAGCTCGGTCACTTCAACGGGGCCTTTCACCTCAAATTTCGTAGAAGTTATATTTTTACCTTCGAAAGGCCCGGCAACTTTAAGACTGCCAAATGTGCCCTTATCACTCCCTGAAACAGGTCCCATTACCTTTGTATCATTCTCAACCGTAAGGCCGTGAAATTCTAATGGTCCCTGAACAACGAGAGACTTTGCTTTAACTTCTTCAAGATTTGCTGGGCCATGAAAAGTAGCGTCATTAAGATTTTCTTTTTTCAAAGTCGTAAACCCTGTGAAATTTTCTGCTGCAGCTCCATGAATAATAAACGTACTACAAGCAAGTATGGCTAAAAAGTGTTTCATCGTTTTCTCCTTATTAACAAGATTTAAGGTAAACCTCCCGCTATCGCTTGGCAAGGGGATGACAAGCTTCGACAAGTTCAGCAAGTTCCTCTTGAGCAACATGCGTATAAATTTGAGTGGTCGATATATCGCTATGCCCCAAGAGTTTTTGAACAACAATAAGATTAGCCCCATGGCGCAAAACATGAGCCGCAAAAGCATGTCGCACCGTATGCGGAGAAAGGTGAGCGGAGTTAAGTCCAACTTTAAGAGCGAGTCCTTTTAAAAGCTGACCAAATCGCTGGCGAGTCAAATGGCCTTGCCGACTCGAGGAAGGAAATAGCCAGGGAGAGTCTATGCCTTTTATTAAAAAAGAGGGCCTTATTTTCAAATACATTTTTAAGGTATCAAGAGCAGCGGGCGGTAAAGGAATCACACGATCTTTGTTTCCCCCCCCTCGAATCATGAGAAAGGGTTTTTCATTTTTCAAAAATTCCATAACTGAATCCAAGGAAAGAGAAACAAGCTCATTCACCCGAAATCCAGTCGCATACAGAATTTCCATAAGAGCTGAAAGCCGCATTCCTTCAGCACCTTCCCACTCTTTTGCGCCTCTCAAAAGACAGTCCACATCCCCATCACATAAAACAGACGGTAATTTGCACCGGTAACCGGGCGACTTGATAAGAGATGTGGGGTTTTCCATAACGCCAGTGTCACTCAGAAATTTATAAAATTGACGCAAGCAAGAAAGTCTTCGTGCTACCGACGCAACGGCAAGATGTTTTTGTGTCATAACATAGTCTTGAATGTCTTTAGAGACGACAGTTTTCGGTTCTTTGTTCTTAAGAAACCCAAAAAAATCCTTTAAATCTGTTTCATAGGCACATAAGGTAGATCTTGCAATTCCTTTTTCTGCAACCATCATTTCTAAGAAACGGTCGAGGTCTGACATTCAATCTATCTCTCAAGGCTATTACCGTGTGGTATAAATTTTTTAAGTAAAGCATCGTTACCCAGGTGCGTCAGGTGGAATGATGTTTTATTTAAAATTTATGCCACTAGAGTTTTCACATACAGAATTACTTTTTAGGAGCCACAAGTTTTTTCTCGAGGGCATAGTTAATAGCCTGAATTCCCCCACCCCCTTTTTGAATAACAGAGGCATATTCTGAACGCTGCGTAATGCCCATGCTAATGCCTTCTAAAATCACATCATAAATGCGTATTTCACCCTTTTTTTCAAAAATCTTCCAATCAATCGGGATAGGAGCGCCATTTGGTCTTATGATTCGGCTGAATACCGTAACCCCTCCATCGGGTTCTGGTCGAGAGCCAAGAATTTCAAATTTTTCTGAAGTATAGTCTTTGAAACGCGTTGCATAACTTGCAACTGTTGTTTCTGTAAAAAGATTCAAAAATCTTTCTTTCTCTTCCTCACTGGCTTGCTTCCAATACCGTCCCAACACAAATTTACCGATGGCTTTCACATTAAATTTTGCTTCTAAAATGCCTCGAAACTGATCTGCCCGTTCTTGGTCGGAAATTGAATTGTTCGTTAACAGATAAATAACTTTTTCGCCAATTTCGTTCATGAAAGCTTCTGCTTCTGCGCATTCTAACGCGGCATTAGCCCCTTGCGCCCACATAAAAAGAGAGAGACACAATACAATCAACTTTTTCATAACTCTACTTTCCTCTTACTCATTAGCATCAGTTCGGTGTAGTACGATACACTCCCGATCCACTGATTTGTCCATCTTTTTTAATTTCTTATCTGACTAAAGTTCATTAGCATCTTCTGCGGCTGCAGCTGCGGCTTCTGCTGCTTCTGCGGCTGCGGCTGCTTCTGCTTCTTCTTCCTCCTCATCATCATCAGGATGAGGAGATTCAAGGATCTGTTGATCTCCCTTAGCGAGATGCTCACGTCTCTCCCCATACCATGTGCGAAAAGTAGCATAGGTATCAATAGAATTTTTCTTCAGATCTTGAATAATTTCATTATCTGATTTTGCATCTATGATTTGAGCACTTGTCCTAGAATTACTATAAAAAACGCTATCCCCTAAGTAACCGACCCAGTTAATGGGATCAACACCAAAATCGACGATTCGACCACAACCATCCCGCAAGTTAGAAGGCCCAAGAATGGGAATGACAATATAGGGACCCGCATCAAACCCCCAACAAGCAAGGGTGAGGCCAAAGTCTTCTTTCTTATAAGGAATGTTCAGACTCGTAGAGACATCAAAAATGCCCGCAACTCCTACAGTCGAATTGATCAAAAAACGCCTGAGTGTATCTTCCGCATCCTGCATCTCTCCTTGAAGAATATTATTTGCAAAAACAATAGGTTCACTTAGATTTCGCAAAAAATACCCTATATGTTCACGCACCTCATCAGGAAAAACGATCGTATATATTGCCGAAAGAGGATCAAAAATAACGGTATCAAGGATATCGTTGATCTCAAAAATAACACGGTTAACCGGTTCAAAGGGGTCATTTTCTCCAACAGAAGAAGAAGAAGATTGAAGGATTTCGTGCCGTACGGGGGAATCCATATGAAGTGTTTCGCCCTTGTAGCTCGAAGAATTTTCTTGGGCGGATGCGGGTGAGAGCATCACACTGAAGAGAAAAAAAATAGTCAAAAAAAGTTTCATGTGGTTTTCATCTTGTTAGTTTTCATGCGGAGAGTGTATGCCTCTCAGAGAGGCGTGTAAAGATTCTCATTATATTCTAATCATAAATGTAATTTTTAAGCGCTTCCATGACGCGTTCCACAGTAGCTTCATGGGCGTCATCATTACTTTCCACCATAAGATCCGCTTTTGCATACAAAGGGTAGCGTCGTTCCACCATTTCTTCAAGAATTTGTTTTGCATCTCCATCAAAAAGGAGAGGACGGGTATCTCTTCTGATGACACGCTCAAATAAAATCTCAGGGTCAGCTCTTAACCATAAAGAGATGGCATTTTCTTTTATAAGTGTGCGACTTTCCTCATCCACAAAGGCTCCATCTCCGGTGGAAACAACCTGAGTTTCACCACTTAACAGGCGCTTAATCACCCGCCGCTCTGCATCTCTAAAGGCCTTTTCACCCCAGGTCTCGAAGATATCAGCAACGGAACAGCCAGCTGCCCTTTCCACTTCTTGATCTGTATCATAAAATAAAATTCCCAGTTTCCTGGCAATTCGCCAGCCTATGCTGCTTTTACCCGCACCCATCATGCCAACAAGAACTAAAGTTTTCGGCAAAACAAGGCTTGCGGAATATCGTTTCGGTTTTAATTTCATTCCTTTGTAATCTCTCTTAATTTCATTTAACATATCCAATTGCAACGCAGATAGGAACACATTTCGTAATGGAAAAAAATGCCAATACACACTCCTAAAATAGAGACATTCTCTCAAAATGAAATGGTTATCTTTAAACCTCAAGGTTTATGGGTAGCTAAAACAGCAAAGGAGGCTGATCTTCTTTGTGCAAATATTCTCCAAAAAATTCTTCCAAACCATCTTATTTTTGATCTTGTTAATCTTCAAGCCTTTGATACGGCAGGTATTTGGCTTTTGCATCGAACGCTTCACGCTTTAGAACAAGAAGGTCATTATGTTGAATTAAAAAATGAAAGCGAAGCTTTTCTTACCCTTTCATCGCGCCTTAATACTTACAAGCCTTCTCTTGAAAAACCCCCTAAGCCGCGTTCCTTTTTTGAAGAGCGGCTTGTCGAATTCGGTAAAACAAGCATTGACCTTATTCTTTTAGCGAGGGACCTTATCATTTTTTTAGGTGAAATCACAACCACACTCTTTTATATTTTTCTTCAACCTAGACGCCTTCGTCTTACCTCCATTGTCGCACACATAGAGCGATTTGGGGTGAGCGCAGTTCCCATTATTTCATTAATGTCCATTGCTCTTGGATTGGTCCTCGCTTACCAAGGAGAAGAACAACTCCGCCGTTTTGGGGCTGAAATTTACACGATCAATCTTGTCAGTATTTCTGTTTTGAGAGAAGTTGGCATTCTTATTACCGCTATTTTGATAGCTGGACGTACGGGAAGTTCTATCACAGCCCAAATTGGAATTATGAAAATCAATCAAGAAGTTGACGCTCTCAACACCTTAGGTTTAAGCCCAATGGAAGTATTGATTATCCCACGCATTTTAGCCCTCATCATTGTTATGCCACTCCTGGCTTTCGTTTCTGATATTGCAGGGCTCATTGGAGGGGGAATTATGGTTGTTTTTTCTTTAGATGTCTCTCCTCAACTTTATATCCATCGTCTTGGTGAAGCCGTTACATTGGGTAGCTTTTGGGTTGGAATTCTTAAAGCTCCTTTCTTTGGAGCCATTATCGGCGTCGTCAGCTGCTTTGAAGGAATGCGCGTAAGAGGAACGGCAGAAAGTATAGGAATATGCACGACTCGTTCAGTTGTGGAGGGGATATTTTTAGTCACCATAGCAGATGCCCTTTTGTCCATCTTCTTCTCCAAAGTAGGCATTTAAATGACGAATCATAGCCCTATCATCTCAATTAAAGGTCTTGTAACTCAGTTTGGAGATCACATTATTCCTGACCATTTAGATTTAGAGATATTTCGGGGGGAAATTTTTGGGATTGTGGGAGGTTCTGGCTCCGGAAAATCCGTTCTTATGGGAGCCATCTTAGGATTAATACCCATTAAACAAGGCGTTATTTCAGTTTTAGGAAAACAAGCAGGCACCCTTGAAAGAATTATGAAGCAACATCTGCAGTCCCATTGGGGTGTTTTATTCCAGGGAGGCGCTCTCTTCAGCTCTCTAACCGTCGGAGAAAACATTCAAATCCCCATGAGAGATATGGAAGATATGCCAGGAGAGTTGGCCCGTGAAATGGCTATGATCAAATTAAAAATGGTGGGTCTTGAGGAAGGAGATTTCTTTAAATATCCTTCTGAGCTTTCGGGGGGCATGGTAAAAAGAGCTGCCCTTGCACGGGCTCTTGCAGTGGATCCTGAAATCTTATTTCTTGATGAGCCCACAGCTGGTCTTGATCCTATTTCAGCGGCTGCCTTTGATGACCTTATCTTAACCTTAAGGAGTAGCTTGAATTTAACTGTTGTTATGGTCACCCATGATTTGGATAGCATCGGACGTCTTTGCGATCGTATTGCAGTCCTAGTTGACAAACATGTCATTGTAGGGACATTAAAATCATTATTGAACAACAATCATCCATGGATTCGTGAGTACTTTCACGGAATTCGTGGACAGGCTGCCCTTGCAGCCCAAATGGAGTAAGCATGGAAACACGAGCTGGGTATATGCTTGTCGGTACTTTTGTCCTCTTGTCTTTAGCAGGGATCTTAGGTTTTTTCTTATGGCTTGCGAAATCAGACCTTGATTACAAAGTAAATTTATATACCATTTATTTTCCGGGCTCCGTCACCGGACTTACTGTTGGAGGCCCCGTAAACTATCTTGGCGTCCCCGTTGGAACCATTAAAAGTATTGAGCTTGATACCAATAATCTTGAGCGGGTCAATGTTACAGTTGCGATTAAAGTTAGCATCCCTATCAAGGAGGATGCCTATGCCTCTCTCGAGCTCCAAGGGCTTACAGGATATAAATTTGTTCAACTCTATGGTGGAAACAAAGAAAGCGTCCTCTTAAAGATCAAACCGGGGCAAAAATATCCTGTTATTCCCTCTCGGTATTCAGGCGTCGAAGAAATAATGACAACGTTGCCCCGACTAGTGAATAAACTCACAAACTTCGTCGATCGTATCAATGCCACCTTTAATGAGGAAAACAGAAGGCGACTTGCTGATACCTTAAAAAATATCGATATTGTTTCTCAAAAGCTTGCGGAAAGCTCTGAACCTTTCAA